>CADBLU010000001.1 GCA_902795605.1 uncultured Prevotellaceae bacterium
CCCGTTGGAGAGACAAAACACCCCTTCGCAGTTGACCAGCATCTGTCCGTTGGGCAGTTCCACTATCTGCTGCACCTCACCCGTCGGCAACCCGTCGGCCACTGTCCAATGCCGCTGTCCGCTCATGTGATTGATGCAGACAAACAAGCACCATAGAAGGAGCAAAAGCTTTCGTCTCATTATTAATGTTCGCAATCCGATGGCAAAGTTACGATTAAGCGAGAGAAAACAAAATGAATTTATTCATTTTTTTCCGAGCGGGAGTAATTTCGACGAAGTCCAAGTTACGAAAAATCGTTGAGGCAACTGCTTGATTTGTCTAAAATATATGTTTGGATTGTCTATACAGCCATTTGGACGAACGAAGCGCATGCCTTTAGACGGTAGGGATGTGCTCTGATGGAAAAGAACGCCTATCTTTGCATTATCGATATGATGATTCTGAATTCGTAAATAAAACATTTCGTTGATTATGAAAGAAAAACTATTGGCATTGCTGCTCCTTGTCGGGATGACCGTATGGTCGGAGGAGGCGCAGTCAGCACAAAGTGACAATCTGCCATCGGAGCATCTGAAGATGTGTTTCGACTTCACGAACGTGTCGGGCACAAGTGTGAAGGACGATGTCTCAGGTGTGACAGCCAGTCTGAAAGGTGTTGCCAAGGTAATTGAGCTGGGACAGTATCACGTGCTTGACTTGGGCAATGCCTCAGGCTATCTGGACATGACCCGCGATGCTGGGGCCATAGTCAGGGGGTTGCAGGATTTCACTGTTTCGGTGTGCTATCGCGTGGATGCGTCGGCGTCACTCTCAGGCCAGGGTTTTTTCCTTTGGTGTTTCTCGCAGTCGGCTGCCAACACTGCCGATGCTTCACCCTATACAGCATACCGTCTGAACGCACAGCGGATGGCCACCTCGACAGGTGGATACAACCATGAGACCGGCATGGAGACAGGCAGCGCCTCACCCAAGGGCAGATGGGTGCATGTGCTCTATCGCCAGAAAGGCCAGCGGGGTGAACTGTTCATTGACGGGCGACGAGTGCAGACCAGCACACAGATGCCCGTGCTCAGTGCCACATTTACTGCAGTGCCTGCATACAACTGGATAGGGCGTCCGCCGTTCTCCAGCGACAACTATCTGAAGCAGACCCAGGTGGCCGACTTCAGGATTTACGATGCCTGTGTCAGTGATGACGCGGTTGCCCAGCTTGCCGCCGAGGCGCAGCTTCTGGAGGAGGAAAGCAAATATGGTGCGCCTGGAGATTTCACGTCGCTCGAGGCCAAGGTCGAGGAGTGCCTGGCGTTCATCTCCTCTGCAGGTGTGAATTATGCCCCTAATGCCATCGCTGAGCTGAAAGACGAGGTTCACGTCTGCCAGGTGGAGTTGCAAGCCCGCCGCGCCTCGCAGACGCTCATCAACGATTATGTCAAAACACTCTCTTCGCTGCTCTCACAAGCCAAATCCACCATCAACTATGCTGCCAAACAAGTGTTTGAGCCAACTGCCGACCACGGTTTCGTGCATCCCGGAGGTGTTGTGTCACAACAGGACATCGACCGTGCCAAGCAATTGTTGGCCAGCGGCGACACACGCATCAAGCGGGCGTGGGATATCCTCTGTGCCAACGAGTACAGCAGTTCGGGCATCGCCACATGGCCCACGGAGACCGTCGTCAGAGGTGGCAGCGGTGGACAGAACTATATGAACTGCGCACGTGGGGCTGCCATGGCCTTCCAGAATGCGTTACGCTGGAAGATAGGCGGTACGCGGGCCAATGCCGATGCCGCGGTACGGATAATGATGCAGTGGGCCCGGGAGTGCAAAGGTCTTGGTGGTGATACGAACGTGTCACTTGCCGCGGGCATCTATGGTCACGAGTGGGCAAACGCCGCAGAGCTGATGCGCGATTACGACGGTTGGAGCCGGGAGGATTTCGAGGTGTTCAAGCAATGGATGGTGCAAGTGTTCTACAACCCTGCCATTGATTTCCTCCGCCGACGTCATGACACATGGCTCAACGCACGCTATGCCAACCTTGGTCAGCGTCCCGGCCATTACTGGAGCAACTGGGGACTGTGCAATGCCCTCTGCGTGATGTCCATAGGCATTCTGTGTGATGACGTACATATGTATAACCAAGGTGTCAGTTTCTATAAATACGACCATGTGGGCACCTACAAGGACCGCTCCGGCCTGAGTGTCATATTGAATGATGGCTGCAATGAGTTCATCGGCAATCTCGTTCCTGTGATAACGCCCGACGAGCGAGGCCCTCTCGGCTATCTCGGACAGATGCAGGAGAGCGGTCGTGACCAGGGACATACACTGATGGCCCTCGGACTTGCCGTTGACATCTGCCAGGTGGGACTTAACCAGGGCGACGACCTCTTTGCCTATATGGACGACCGCATCGCCGCCGGCGCCGAGTTTGTGGCGGCTTCCAATTTCGGAGGAGTGGATGTCGGCTCGCTGCCATGGAAAAACTACAACTATGCCGACTGCCGCGGCACGATGGGCGCAGGGTGGTTTATGCCGGGAATCAACACTGGCGGCTCGGGCGAATACCGCCCCTATTGGGACCGTCTCATCGGCTACTACGAGGGCCTGCGGGGTGTCAGGATGAAGTATTCCGAAGCTGCCAGTGCCAAGGTCTGTCCCGACGGAGGTGGAGGCAACTACAGTCAGAACAGCGGTGGATTCGACCACCTTGGATTCTCTACCCTCACCAGTTGGCGGCCGGCAGTCAGTGCCGAAGAGGGTATCATCCCATTGTCGGGCAACATCGTCTATAAAGGTGTGACCTATGAGAACCAGACCAACCTTGGTGGACTGAAATACAACTACAACGTGTGTCCCTCTAAGGGAATTCCTGCCGACGGCAGTGAAATCACCCTGCAGCCGCGGTTGCCAGAGGGTGTGGCCGACACTGGCCTGTGGCAGTGGAACACAGGTGAGACCTCCCGGGAGATGACGGTCAAGGCCGACCATAGTTATATCTACCGTGTCAGTTACACCGCAGCGAACGGCACCGTGAGCCAGCAGGCTTTTGCTATCGCCGTATGTGGCGACGCGCCCGCCGATGTGATGACCAACGAGATAACCGTCGGTGGCGTCATAGAGAGAAGCACCGAGAAGACCGTTCTCGAGGGTACCAGCGTCATCCTTTATGCCGGTTCTGCCACGGGTTGGACCAACGACTATCTGTGGGACAATGGCCAGAAAAACAGCGTCATCACCATCCCCGCCATCACCAGCAGCCGTACCTACACCTGCCAATATGCCAACCAGAGCGGAGCCGTCAGCGAGAGTGTGTTCCACCTGAACGTCACGCCAGCCATGCAGACCATCAATGATGCCGAGTGCTCGGAGGTTGAAGTTCTCGCCGGAAGCAGTGTCACTCTCCAGCTGGTTGTCCCTTCCTATATGGATGGTGCCGACATCGTGTGGAGTGATGGCACAAAGGGTAGCACACTCACCATCGACCATGTGCAGGCCGACACTCAGGTGACCGCCACCTACCAAGGCGTAGACTACATCTACAACATTTCTGTGAAGGCTGCGGATTACTCCTATTACAATCTGCTGACAACCGAAAAAGGCTATCAGCTTGTTACATCCACCGATGAGTTGGCACAACTCTCTGACGACCACTATTTCGTCCTGGCCAGTGATGACGCCGACTTGCTCGTCGGTCTCGCCGACGCTCCATTGAATGGCAACAAAGCATTGTTCTATCAGTCGCCCGCCGATCCGCTCTCCGACCTTTCGAAGGTTTTCACTTTCGAACCCTTTGATGGCGGTTTCTGCCTGCGCAACATCGACTACGACGGACTGCTGCTGCAGACAGAGATGAACGCGCCCCATAATTTGCGCACCCACGACCAACCGTATCCTATCTCCTGGGCACGGCTGTTGATGACATACAATGATGCGGCCTGGACGGTCGAGAACGGCACCTACCCAGGCAACTGGCTTGGACTGTGGACACCCGCCCACGGATATAAGGACGGTGAGGAGATAGCATGCAACAAGAAGGGCGACAACATCGGCCAACTGCAAATCTTCGCCATCAGCAAAGCCCGTTATCATCAGGAATACCTGATGAATGCGAGTGAGGAGGCCCCCATGGACGCCACGCCACTTGTTGTCAATCCGCAGTTCGTAGGCAATGGCTTCGGGTGGAACATGGCCGGCACTTGGGGCAACCAGCGGTTCAACGGAGCCGTAGAGGTATGGCATAGCACCAATTTCAATTTCTCACAGACAATAGAGAATTTGCCGAATGGCCGTTACAGCGTGACTTGCCAGATGGCCAATGGCGAAGGTGGCAATACGGGCTATCTCTATGCATCGTCTGGTACAGAGACTGAAAAGGCTGTTGTGACGCGAAGCTGCAAAGGCAGCAATTTCGATGCTGAGCGCGACAAGATGTCGGCAAATGCCTCCTATGGCCTGCTGTCTCTTTCCGTTGCTGTCGCCGACGGATCGCTCACCGTCGGCATCAAGGAACCCGCATCGGATACCACGTGGCTCGTCTGGGACAATGTCACTCTCACTTACCATGGCGACACGCAATCAGGTATCAAAGATCTTCATGATGAGACAACGGGCTTTGGTAAAACATCGCATGGCTCAAATGCCATTTACGACCTTCAAGGCCGGCGGCTGACGGGCGTTCCGGCAAAGGGAATGTATATCAGAAACGGTAAAAAACATATCGTCAGATGAAGCGCCTCCTACCTCTTATATGTCTTTTGGCCGTTTCGCTTGCAGGAATGGCTCAGACTGATTACAAGATGTCCGGCCCCTATGAGGTGGTGGCTCGTGACGGACAATATGCCGGCACCAAGCAAGGCAGCGAGCGCGATATGAGAGCGGCGTGGGATTTCGCCAAGGCAGGCAAATACGAAGATGCTGCTTGCATCATCAATGCTTATGCCAGGAAACTGCAGCGGCTTGACGGTCATGACGCGCCATTGTGCCTGATTCAAGGTTACTGGTTATGCAGGGCGATGATGGTCGTCAAATCGGAGAAAGAGAAAGGCCCATTGACGATTGACTGCGACACGCACACTTGGGAGTCGATGCTGAGGAGAGCGATGGTGCCCACAATGGAGCAGTTTGAGCGCGACAGTCCTTACGCAAACGGAAACTGGGGGGCCATAGTGAACCGCTTCCGTATGGCTGCCGCCATCAGTATGAACGATAAGGCGATGTATCGGGCGGCAGTCGATTACTATCTGAAAGGATACGACAATGGCTCACTCCCATTTTACATCAGCGAGACGGGACAGTGCCAGGAGACAGGACGTGACCAGGGGCATGTGCAGTTGGGACTGGAGGCGATGGCAGATATCTGCGAGATGGCATGGGGTCAAGGCGATGACCTGTGGGGCGCGCTCGACAACCGGTTGATGAAGGGCTTTGAATATGCCGCCCGCTACAACTTGGGCTACGATGTGCCTTTCGAGACGTGGAAAGACTTGACAGGCCTATACTGTGACTGGACGGAACCCGGAGCGATGGGGCGCGGCAAATTGTGGGACATCTACCAAAAACCATACGGCCACTATGTGAAAGAGAAAGGGCTGAGGATGCCATACACAGAGAAGGTGCTTGCCTTGCAAGCCAAGGCCGAAGAGAAAGGCATGAGTCGTGAGACGCAGGCTCCCCGCGTGAAAGAGGGCGAGAAACTGCACCAGGTGTTCACCTATCCTGCTCCCGATGGCGCCCCGTTGAAGCACGACTACGAGGTCTATGTCCAGCCGCGTGGCAACAAGGAATGGACGAAGATAGACACCTATATGGCAAAAGTGAATGCCTCGGTGGGTGGAGGCAAGCACGCCGTGAGCGAAATCTCCTATTGCATGTTCGACTTCACGGGGGATGTGTTTGTGAAGGTCATCAGCAAGAACCGGAAATTCAAGTCGGCACGCATCCGTCCCGACTACCGGGGTACGATCGCCAAGATTCAGAATGACACGACGGTGCAGTTTCTGCTCTTCCAGCCCGAGAATGTGAGCGTGGAATTTGATGGTGACATCACCAACAACCTCTTGGTGTTCACCTCGAAGCCACTGGTGAGCAAGGAAGAGGCGGCGCGTGAGGCGAAGCGGAAAGGACGGGCGTTCAAGTACTATGCTCCGGGTTTCTACCATCAGCAGGATACCATCTTTGTCGAGTCAAACACTACTGTATATTTGGCAGGAGGGGCTTACTTCACAAGCACCTTCGCCATCAATGACGCTGAGAACGTGAGTATTTTAGGGCGTGGCATCGCCCGTCCGCCACGAGGCTATGAGGGCTGTCATGTGTATCGCTCGAAAAACGTGCTGATAGACGGTATAGTGCTCAACACTTGTCCCGTGGGAGAGAGTGCCGACGTGACACTGCATGACATACGCAGCATATCCCATCCCAGTTGGGGCGACGGACTGAATGTCTTCGCGTCGTCGAATATCCTTTACGACCGCGTGTTTTGCCGTAACAGTGATGACTGCACAACCGCCTATGCCACCCGAAAGGGTTTCTCTGGCTCCACGCGCAATGTGCGGATGCGCAACTCCATCCTCTGGGCCGATGTGGCTCATCCCATCTTCATCGGGATACACGGCAATCCCGAGGTGGGCGACACCATTGAGCATTTGGTCTATGAGAACATCGACATCCTCGGACAGGCCGAACCTCAGGTGGATTATCAAGGCTGTCTGGCCATCAATTGCGGCGATGGCAACTTGGTGCGCGATGTGCTCTTCGACAACATCCGCATCGAACAGATAGAGGATGGCTGCGTCACGCAGGTGAAGGTGGGCTACAACCAGAAGTACTGCACTGCTCCAGGACGAGGGGTGGAGAATGTGACGTTCAGAAATGTGAGATATTACGGTGTGCGACCTAATATCTCGGTTGTCAATGGCTACGACGCGGAGCATGGTGTGCGCAATGTGACCTTCGAAGGACTGAAAATCAATGGGCGGCTCATCTCTGACGACATGCCGGACAAGCCCAGATGGTATGCCACTGCCGATTACGTGCCGATGTATGTGGGCAACCATGTCAGCGGTGTGGTGTTCACCAAGGAGATAGCGCAGTTTCATGCCAACCAGCAACTGTCCTATTGCAGCAGTCAGGTGGACCGGGCGTTGGAAGCCCTTAGGCCCTACGACTTCACGATGATGCCGAGAAACATTCTTGCGGACGGGCGGACTTGGAATCTCCGCAAGGCGAAGGCTGAAGAATGGTGCTCTGGTTTCTGGCCAGGCATCCTTTGGATGACTTACGGCTACAACCGCAGCGAGGCGGTGATGAAAGCCGCCGCTGGCTACACTGAGGCCATCATGCCTATCGTCAGCCAGCCCGTATTCGACCACGACCTCGGCTTTATCGCCATCAACTCGTTGCTGAAAGGATATGAGCAAACCCATGATGAGCGCTACAAGCAACTCGCTCTGCAAGCCGCCGACTCGCTGGCAACCCTGTTTAATGACAAGGTGGGAACCATGCTCAGTTGGCCCCGCCACGTGAAAGACTACGGTGGGCACAATACCATCATCGACAATATGATGAACCTGGAACTGCTCTATTGGGCTGCGGAGAACGGAGGAGATCGGTCGTTAAAGGATATGGCAACACGTCACGCCGACACAACGATGAAGAACCATTTCCGCAAGGATGGCAGCTGCTGTCATGTGGCGGTCTACGACACGCTGACGGGGAAGTTCATCAAGGGCGTAACCCACCAGGGCCACAGCGACCAGTCGATGTGGAGCCGTGGCCAGTCGTGGGCCATATATGGATATACGATGGTCTATCGCTACACCCATGATGCCCGACACCTCGCTTTCGCCCAGAAGGTGGCGGACATTTACTTGAGACGCCTCCACGAGACAAGCGACGACTGGATTCCCCGATGGGATATGGATGACCCTCGTGGCGATGCGCCAAAAGATGTCTCTGCAGCCTGCGTCACCGCCTCCGCCTTGCTCGAACTCAGCCAATATGTGGACAAGGAGAAAGGCCGGCATTATCGTGAGGCAGCCATTTCGATGTTGCGCGACCTCAGTACGGATAACTATCAGAGCCGCGACCGCAATGTATCCTTCCTGATGCACTCCACGGGTCATCATCCCGCAGGTTCGGAAATAGATGCCAGCATCATATACGCCGACTATTATTACATAGAGGCTCTGTTACGCCTGAATATTTTTTCATAACATTGTAATACTGATTATTGTCGGATATGTGAAAAAAACAGTAATTTTGCCCCAAATGCTGATGGCTTATGAAGATACTTGTTGTAGATGACGAGTTGGATATCTGTGAGATACTTAAATATAACCTTGAGACAGAAGGTTTCGACGTCGTGACAGCCTCTTCTGTGGAAGAAGCGATTGAACTGCCCTTACAGGATTATTCGCTGATTTTGCTGGACGTGATGATGGGTGAGATGTCCGGCTTCCAGATGGTGCGCAGATTGAAGAACAACTCCTCTACCGCAGGGATTCCTGTTATCTTTATCACTGCTCTTGACGGCGAGGACAACCTTGTGAAAGGATTGAACATCGGTGCGGATGACTATATCGCCAAACCATTAAGCATGAAAGAGGTGAAGGCCAGAGTCAGGGCGGTGCTCAGGCGGTCGTCCTCGTCACAGCAAGCCGTAGCACACCCCGACGACAGCAGGATAGTCTATAAAGGCATCACACTCGACTTGAATGCCAAGACGGTCACCTGCGACGGCCAAAAGTTGGTGTTTACCAAACTGGAGTTTGAACTGCTCTCTTTCTTTCTCCAACATCCGAACAAGGTGTTTTCACGCGAGGACTTGCTGAAATATTGCTGGCCGCAAGATGTGATGGTGCTCGACCGCACGGTTGACGTGAACATCACCCGGCTGCGCAAGAAGATTGGACATTACGGCAAACAGATAAAAACGCGTGTCGGCTATGGCTACTGTTTTGAGGAGTAAGTCTTTCCAACGCAATCTGCTGCTGAGTATCGGCGGTGTGTTTCTGCTTTTTGCCGTCTGTTTCAGTGTGTATCAGTACCAGCGCGAGAAGGAATACAAGATTGACATCTTGCACTCACGTCTGCAGATGTACAACTACGAGATGGTGCAGACGATTGGTGAAGACAGCCTGACCAACAGCCGGCTGTTTAGGGATTATGTGGCACGCCATCAGATGGAAGGTCTCCGCGTGTCTGTGATAGACCGGAGAGGGCGGGTCGTCCTCGACAGCTATGATACCAATGTGGACTCATTGGGAAACCATCTCCAACGAACTGAAATCCGTCAGGCTTTGCATGCGGGCAGCGGTTATGATATCAAGCGGATGTCTCAATCCACCCACGAGACCTATTTCTATTCGGCCACACGCTTCGGCGACGTCATCGTTCGTGCCGCCGTGCCCTATTCAGCCGAACTGACCCGCTCGCTGCAGGCCGACAACACCTATATCTACTTTGCCATTGTCCTGACGCTGATGCTGGGTGTCGTGCTTTATTACATCACCCACCGCATCAGCCGACACATCGGCTATCTGCGAGAGTTCGCCGTCAAGGCCGAGGAGGGCGAGGAGCTCGATCACGAACTGGAGCGGCGTCTGCCCGATGACGAACTGGGCGACATCAGCCACACCATCATCATGCTTTTCTGGAAACTGCGCCATTCAGAGGAGGACAAGTTACGCATCAAACGACAGCTTACGCAGAATGCTGCCCACGAGTTGAAGACGCCTGCCGCCAGTATCCGTTGGTATCTGGAGAGCATCCTCGACAATCCCGAGATGCAGGAAGATAAGAAGAAACATTTTCTGGAGCGCTGCTATGTGCAGAGTGAGCGCATGAGCAAGTTGCTGCTCGACATGAGTGCCCTCGCCAAACTCGACGAGTGGGACGACAACAAGGCCATGATCCGGCAGGCATTTCATCAGGTCGATGTGTCGCAGGTCATTCAGAGTGTGCTCGACGACACTTCTCTGCAACTTCAGGACAAGGGCATCACGCTATCGCTCCAAGTGCCGCGGCATGTGGAAGTGTTGGGCGACCAAAGTCTGATATACAGCATCTTCCGTAACCTTATCGACAATGCCATAGCCTATGCTGTCGGGGCATCGCGTTTGGAGATTGCGTGTAGCGAGATTGAGACAGAAGGCCGCCATTTCTACGAGTTTTTGGTGAGTGACGATGGCCCTGGTGTAGAGGCGCAGCATCTGGAGCACCTCTTCGAGCGCTTTTACCGCATCGACAAAGGCCGTTCGCGCAAACTCGGGGGCACCGGTCTCGGTCTTGCCATCGTGAAAAATGCAGTTGCTGTCCATGGTGGTTCAACAACTGCACTTACAACTCCCGGCGGAGGACTCACTATCAGGTTTACACTCGCACGGTTTTAACCTTGTCCACTATACGGTGTCTCCTCATAGTCATTATTCCGTTTCTTTCCTGCCTCCACCACATTCATCACATAGTCGCCGAGTTTCTCGCACTCCGAGATGAAGTCAACGTAGAATACTCCGAGTTGATAGTCGTAGAGGCCCGAATTCACATCGTTCAAGTTCTGGTTCTTTAAGTGTGTACGGTAGTTGTTAATTTCATGCTCAATGTTGACGGAGGTTTTGGTATCTTTCTTGGTCGTGGGCTGGTTGATCTGTTTTAGCATCTCGGTGAGCGCACCATCCACCAGTTGCATCATGGTCAGCATATGCTGGATCTGGTCTGCAGTGAATGCTTCCTGGCAGTGCATGCGATGGCGGTTCAAGGTACGGCCGAGGTTGTACACCGAGTCGCCGATGGACTCCAATTCCGTAATCTGCCGCAACATTTTCTGTATCTGACTCTTCGAGGCATCCGACAGCCGGCCTTTGCTCACCTTGCTCAGATAACTGGCTATTTCCATCTCCATCGAGTCGGTGATGTTTTCATATTTC
>CADBLU010000002.1 GCA_902795605.1 uncultured Prevotellaceae bacterium
AGACTTATGCAACCCCAATTCGGAGGGATTTATTTCCTTTTTTATCTCAACTGGCTTAAAATATCGGATTTTTTATCTAAATTTGCACAAAATTTGCTTCTTTCCAGCATTTCTTCAAGGATGCCGCATAAGCACTTAGGTGTAATGAGCTGCAGAACTATTGTTGTCGAACAATATACATCTATTATATTAAAGAGTTCTTTAGGCGGTTATTATTATACCTAACAGTAAACTCATACCTCTTAGGTGTGAGGAGAGATTATATGCGAATTTTTGCATTTGCAAGTAAACATTCAAGAAAGGCAATGTCACTCAGTTGGTTTCCATTCTCAAATCCATCCAACCTGATGACAACGCAAAACAGGCGCGACGCAACTATGAAGTAGCCAAAGACTATGACCGCGACGTCCTCAACGAAATGCGAAAGAATTTCCTTCTCGAGTTAAAGAGAATGCTCTCAAAGGCAAAAAAGAAAAAAGACTACAAATGACCAAGTCGGACTTTATCTTTATGCTTGTGCGTTCAGCGCTGTGGCAACAGCCGCTGGACCACTTTGACATGTCACCCAGGCAATACGGACAGGTGATGGAAGAGGCCGACAAACAATGCGTGCTTGGACTGATCACTGACTGTCTCCGGTCAAACAACATGGGGCTACAGAAGAAATGCGTGATACACATGCTAAAACTACAAAACAGCCTCACTAAAGAAAACAAGCACATCAACGAGAACCTTAAGAAACTGGTTGACTTACTTAACAAGCATCAGATTCGCTATGTTGTAGTAAAAGGTCAGACAATTGGTGCCCTTTATCCCAAGCCCTTGCTGAGAGTTCCTGGTGACATCGATTTCTATGTGAATCCTAATGAAAGAGATCGCACATTAGATATAATCTCAAAAGAGTGGAACGTAACAGAATTTGATCACAATCCAGACGGCAAGGAAATCAGTTTTGACTATGAAGAAACTGTATATGAGCTACACAATGCCCTTTTACTGTTTGAGAACAAAAAAAACGCCACCTATTTCAACAGCTTGGTGGAGCAATCAGCGACGTCATCTTTGATGATAGAAGACTGTGAGGTGAAAACCTTGGAGCCCACTCTAAACATTTTTTACACCTTCGGTCATCTCTATCATCATTTCAGATCTGAAGGTGTTGCCACCCGACAGTTGTGCGACTTGACGATGCTGTTGCACAAATACCGCGATACAATAGATAGAGCAAGGCTGTTCGACATGTTGAGCAAGACCGGGTATACACGTGCCTTCTCCACATTCGGTAGTATCCTTATAGAAAAGCTTGGTCTCCCAGAAAATGAATTTCCGCTTGAGATAAAGGAAAGAGACAGAAAAATGGCGAAAAAAGTGCTCCGTATCATCTTGGAAGGTGGTAACTGGGGAGGATATAACCGAAAAGGATTTGACAAAAAAGGACTGAAACACGCACTCGAAACAGGTTGGATAAGGGTTTCACATTATATCACTTTTTTCCAACTCTCACCAAAAGAGAATTTCTCTCTCCTCGTAAAAGAGATACCAAGAAGAATCTTTAAATTGGTGAAGAGAATATGATCACTGTCTTTACGCCCACTTACAACCGAGCAACACTACTTGAAAAGTGCCATGAAAGCCTTTGCAAGCAAGAGACGAAGGATTTTGAATGGATTATCGTAGACGATGAAAGCACCGACGATACCAGAGACAGGGTGATCAGTTGGATGATATCAGCAGATAAAGATAAATCTGAAGTAATAAAAGGGAAATCAAGTAGAGGTGATTTTGACATAACACTTATCAGTCAACATCACGGCGGTAAGCATCGAGCCACCAACAAAGCCGCTGAGAGAGCAAGGGGAGAACTGTTTGTTGTTCTTGACAGTGATGACCAGCTCTTGCCACATGCCTTGCATCATATCACAAAACTGTATGCAACTATAGCCGACAATCCTCTTTTTGGAGGTGTGGCTGCTCAAAAAGGGCATTTCGATGGAACTGTTTTCGGTCCCGACAACATCAGAGGGATTGAAGACTTATCTTTTCTTGAAAGGAAATACGGTAAAGGAAAGAAGGGTGACAAATGCGAAGTATTCAAGACAGAAATCATCCGTGCTTTCCCGCAGCCAGACATAGAAGGTGAAGATTTTTGCCCGGAATCTCTCGTTTGGAATCGAATTTCCACCCAATACAAACTCCGTTACTCCGAAAAGATAGTCTACCTCTGCGAATACTTGCCTGGAGGGCTTACTGCAAACTCTACACTGAGAAGGATGAATAATCCGAAGGCCACACTGATGACATACAGCGAATTGCTCAGATATGATATTCCCTTCTTCACAAAATGCAGGGCAGCCATCAATTTCCACCGTTTCAAGCCCTGTTTAGGCAAAAAACGCAAATGGGTTGGCACTGATCAAGGTAAACCTATCCAAGAACCATGTATTGGATGGGGTTGGTATTTGCTATGGCCTTTGGGGATAATGATGAGTTGGAGAGACAAGAAAAAGGTAAAGAGTTACTAGGTCTATGCCAATCAATCAAGAAAGCCCTTTATCGATGGTGAGCCTTAGCTTCGACGATGGAAGGATAGACAACTACACAATAGTGTTGCCTGTACTCAGAAGACTTCATCTTCAAGCAACATTCAACATTTGCACGGGATACATACTCAAGGCTAAAGACTGTGAAGCATTCACTGACACCGAACCGATGACAGTGGAGATGGTGCGAGAAATCTTCACTGACAAAAACATGGAAATTGCCAGTCATGGGCACCGACACGAGCCATATATGCAGGATCTCTCTGAAGGAATAGATAGATTGCGTCAGATAGTAGAAGCCGAAAATCTCTGTAATGGCTATAATGGTATCGCTGTTCCTCACAACCGACTAAGCCACAGTGAATGGGAAAAGTTGAACGCAATAATGAGAGAGAAGAAGGTGAGATATGTGAGGAAAAGCATAAGAAACGGACAGCATGGTGAATGGAGAAGTTGGTGCAGAAAAATCAGCCGATTGTGCCCAAGCACCCCACTCTATCTCATGGCTCATGCCAAAACACTTATGGATGACGAAAAAAATGGTAGCCTCATCTATAGTGTACCTGTTATGGCCTCTACACCACCTCGTTGTGTCATATCACTCATCAATATGGCCATCAAAAAAGGAAAGCATCTCGTTCTGCAATTTCATAGTATAGGAGACAATCCTTCCGGCAGAGACCCACTTACATATAATGCTATGTCATTCGATGTCATCGCATACCATCTGGCTAAGAAGCAAGAGAAGGGGGATCTGAAAGTGGTGACGACAATGGAAATGGCGTTTCATATCTGTCACTATAAGTGACATTTTTTTGCTCAACATTTGTTTTATCGCTTGGAAATAGTTATTTTTGCATTGTCAAAAATAAGATAAAACATCAATCATGAGAAACAGGCTGCATTTTATCATCATTATCATTCTTTATTTCTATTGTCCTTGTGCTTGGGCAGAAATGAAGACATCTACCATTATATTTACTAAAGCCAATCCTGGAAGTACAATTGTAGCTGATGGCGATGGCTTGGCATGGACTTTTGCAACCAACGCAACTACCAAATCTTACAACGAGCAACAAGGCGCATGTTTCAACGTGACAAACAATAGTAGAACTTATGTCACATTAAGATCTCCCATCATACCGGGAAAAGTACACAGAATCGTAGTCAATGCTTCTGGACCAAACAATCCCACATTGACCTTATTCCAACATCACGGATCAACCACATTGACGAATACAAATCAAGAATATGAATATGGATTCTACTTTGGAGGAACTTCTCAAAATGTCGTTGTCAGTATTTCTTCCACTATAAACAAAGGGGAAGTCCGCATTAAAAGCGTTGTCGTCGAATATGATGATGAAGCCACTTTGGCAAAAGACACGAAATACGAGCTTGTGACAGACCTCGAACAATTGAAAAACGAAGATGAGATTATCATCACAAAAAAAGAGGGAAACACCTATCACGCAATGGGTCAACATTTTAACAACCAGCAACGTATAGCCACAGATATCACATGGAATGAAGACGGCACGTTCAATAACATCAACGACTTTTGCCCCATCATTTTAGAAAAAACTGGTGCCCTCAGCACAAATGGGGAAAGCATCTGGAATTTTAGAGCTTTTGATGGGTATCTATACAACAATTCAACCTCAAACAAACCGTATATCTCAGCCAGTAGAAAAGCGGTGGCTGGCAACAATATGAATGCCACCATTACTTTCAATACTGACGGTGAAGCCATGGTATTCTTTCCTGATAATCAGACAAACTACAAATATCTCTTTTATAACAATTCTAATCACGATTTCAATTGCTCGGCAAGCAGTACTCAACTTAGCATATTCCGGAAAGTCACATCACCGAAGACCATTGATGTCACTTTCAAAAAGAAATTCGGAGGATGGACTTCTCTCTACTATGAGAAAGAGAACCTTATAGTACCAAATTCTTTCAAAGCTTATGGATATGGTGTGGAGAACGGAGTAGGAAGTACTACGAAGTGTTACGCTACAGGAGACATTATTCCCAAAAACTGTGCTGTCATTCTCCATCTCAACGATGAATTCAACGATTTTGGAGACAATGACTCGAAGACCTTCACAATAGAAACGACAAGAGAAGCTGGTGTTAACGACAGCGAAAACTGTCTACTTGGTTTGGATGCTGGAGGAACGACTGTAGGTCCCGACGGCAATGACACTGGATATGAATTCTTCAGATTGACACTCGATGCCAGACAAAGTGAAGGAAGCATAGGCTTTTATTGGGGAGAAGAAAATGGTGGAGCTTTCACTGTTGGCGAACATAAGGCATACCTTGCCATTCCCAAAGAGCAATCTGCCAACACCAACCACCTATCTCTAAAGATTTTTCCATATTTTAAGGGAGACGCCAACGGCGACGGAGAGGTTAACGTGACAGATGTGATGATTGTCGTCAAATATATCTTAGGCCATCACCTTGATGCTTTCAAAAAAGGAAGAAGCGACATGAATTCAGACCTCGACATCAACGTGACTGATGTGATGATGATTGTCAAAAGCATTTTGGGTGTTAACAGATAAACTGGAAGCTATGTCAAAGAAATATTATATTATTCCTTTTTCTGAAGTCGTTCACCTATCGACAGGAACATCTATTCTTGAAGGAATTGGTATACATCACTCAAAAGGACTCAACGAAGACGCTTCCAATTCATTCTATTTTGACGACAAAGAAGAAAAGGATCCCTTTTTCGACGAATAAAGGCATTTCCCCATCACTTGATAATGCAGATTCCTACGATTCATCTGCATTACCTTCTGATAATTTCTCCTCATCCCATTCCGTAAACTCATTACCATGAAAAATGTGATTCTCACATCTATCGTAGCTGTTTGTTGCCTGTTGCCGGCAGGCATGAGTGCACAAACCGACAGCGGGAGTCATGAAAATGGCGACACTCTCGCTCAGGCCGCTAACTTCAGCGGCGGTTCCACCGACAAAGTGACCGAGAGACGAATGAACAAAGGACTCGTGACCAACTCACTCAGCGCCCTCAGCGGACAGGCTGCTGGCGTACAGGTGTCCAGCGGCGACAATCAAATGGCCATGCTCAGTTCGGTGAGGGTCAGGGGAACCACCTCTCTGACCGGCGGCAACGACCCGCTCGTCATCATCGACGGAGTGTCGTCGGACCTCGCCACACTCTCTGCCGTCTATCCCGCCGACATCGAGAGTTTCACCATCCTCAAGAATGCCACCGAGACAGCCCAATACGGCTCACGCGGTGCCTCCGGTGTCATCGTCGTCAAGACGAAGAAGGGCCATGGAGGGCAATTCCATATCTCCTACGACGGCAACATTGGCTTTGAGTCGGTCTACAAGTCGCTCGACATGATGCGGCGCAACGCCTATCTATCTACGGCCAACGAGCTGGGTTTCAAAGCCTTCGACGGAGGATACGACGTGGACTACCAGGATGCCATCACACGCACGGGATTCGTGCAAAACCACCACGTGGCTTTCGGTGGAGGCACCGAGAGCAGCAACTACCGCGCGTCGGTGGGCCTGATGGACCACGACATGGTGGTGCGCACCAACAGTTATAAAAATTTTGTGGCCAAGCTCGACATCTCGCAGAAAGCGTTCGACGACAAGTACACCGTCGACCTTGGCGTCTACGGCACTTCGCAGAAAGCCTACGACATCTTCGACGAGCAGGGACTCTTCTACTCTGCCGCTGCCATGAACCCCACCATCTCCAAGCAGCAGAACAGTGGCGGCGGATGGGGCAAGAACTCCACCGCCTCGCAGATCAACAATCCCATCGCTCTGCTGAAAGAAAAAGACCACGAGAGAAACCTCATCTTCAATACCCATGTGAAAATGGCCTATGAAATCTGGCCCAACCTGAAGGTGACCGCCTTCGGCTCCTACTCCCACACCAGCACCGAGCAGTCGCAATACCTGCCCACTTGGGTATGGGCGCAAGGACAGGCCTTCAGGGGAGAGCGGAAGAGCGAAGACTGGCTCGGAAATCTCTCGGTCGACTACTGGTGGGACTTCAATGCCGAAAACCGTATCGAGGCCACCGGAATGATGGAATACCAGCACAGCACCATCACCGAATTCCACACCACGGTGAAGGGATTCACCACCAACCTGTTCGGCTACAACAACCTGCAGGCAGGCTTCCTGCGTCCCTACGGGGGAACCGCATCCGGTTATGAGCGCCCCACCCTGGCGTCGTTCATGGGCAGCGCCAAATACCTCTTCCTTCACAGATATTCACTCGCCGCGACTCTCCGCGCCGACGGGAGCAGCAAGGTGGGCAAGAACAACCGATGGGGCCTCTTCCCTTCTTTCTCCTTCGAGTGGGACGTGCTCAAGGAGAAATTCATCCACCATCTGCCGTTCGTCAGCCAGTTCAAAGTACGTCTGGGGTCAGGCATCTCGGGAAGCCTCGGAGGCATCGACTCCTTCAACTCGCTGATCATGTACCAGCCCGTGGGCATTGTCTCCGCCTATGGCACACCCGTCGTCACCATGGGAGAGGTGAGCAACGCCAACCCCGACCTGAAATGGGAGACAAGAGGCACCGCCAACTTGGGCGTGGATATGGGACTGTGGAACAACCGCCTCGTGATGACTGCCGAATTCTACTTCTCTAAGACCTACGATATGCTCTATCTCTACGACGTGAGCGTGCCGCCCTATCCCTACGACAAACTGCTGGCCAACTTAGGTTCAATGAGCAACCGGGGATTCGAACTCGGATTAGGAGTCACCCCCATTGAGACCCGCGACATGCAGTTCAACGTCAACCTCAACCTCTCGTGGCAGAAAAACAAACTCATCTCACTCTCAGGCAAATACAGGGGAGAGATGATGAACGCCACGGAGATTACACCCTTAGGATCACTCAACGGCGCGGGATTCCACGGAGGCAACAACGATATCGTCTACCAGATCGTGGGACAACCTCTCGGTGTCTTCTACCTGCCCCACTGCGAAGGAATCACCGACTTCGGCGACGGGACCTGCGAATATAAGATAGCAGACCTCAACAACGACGGGAAAGCCGATGTCGGCACCGACCGCTATATAGCTGGGCAGGCCACTCCCAAGTGGACACTGGGCTCCAACATCAGCTTCAGATACAAAGACTTCGACATCTCGCTGCAGATGAACGGCGCCTTCGGACACAAAATCTACAACGGCACCGCCCTGACTTATATGAACATGGGCTCCTTCCCCGACTACAACGTGTTGACCTCCGCCCCGAAGCGGAATATCTATGACCAGACAGCCACCGACTACTATCTCGAGCGCGGCGACTACCTCAACTTCGACTACGTCACCCTCGGATGGAACATCCCCGTCAGCCGATACAAAGACTATATCCACTCGCTGCGCATCTCGTGCAGCATCAACAACCTGGGCACCATCACCTCATACAGCGGCCTTACGCCCATGATCAACAGCTATGTGGTGAGCAACACCCTCGGCATCGACGACAAGCGCTCCTATCCTCCCTACCGCTCCTATTCGCTCGGCTTGAGCATCTCGTTCTGAACCACATTGACGGACAACCACACTACACAGTCAACCAAAACACGACACACCATGCCACATCTCAATAAAAGCATACTCGGCACACTGCTCGTCGCCATCGCCACGCTCTCACTCTCTGCATGCCTCGACGAGAATCCCAAAGACAGGATAAACGAGGAACAGGCTTTCGACACACCCGCCAATATGTATATCAACACTTTGGCCAACCTCTACAGCTATATCGGCGGCAATTCCAACTCTCAGGGACTGCAGGGAACGGCCAGAGGGGTCTACGACCTGTGTACCTTCACCACCGACGAGGCCATCATACCCACCCGAGGCGGCGACTGGTATGACGGCGGACTGTGGCAGGCACTCTACCTGCACGATTTCAGCGTGGGCATCGTGGGCGACACATGGAACTATCTCTACAAAGTCATCGTCAAATGCAACCAGGCCATCAACCGTATCGAAGCACACAGAGACATGCTCACGCAAGAGCAGTTCACACAACTCGTGTCTGAGGTGAGAGCGCTGCGAGCCATGTACTACTGCTATCTGCTCGACCTCTACGGAAGCGTGCCCTACGTCACGACCGCCACCACACAGCTGGCGGACGCCGAACAGGTGAGCCGAAGGACATTGTTCAGCTCTATATGGGAGGAACTGGACGATGCACTGCCCTACCTCGCCGACGAGCGCAGCAACACCGAAGGCAACTACTACGGACGCATCACAAAACACGTGGCCTACTTCATCCTGGCAAAGATGGCACTCAACGCCGAAATATGGACCGACGACGACTGGACCGACGACCAGAGGCCTGACGGCAAGGATATCACTCTTCTCTGCGAAGGAGAGCACCTCAACGCGTGGGACGCGTGCATCTACTGGTGCGACCGCCTCGCCATGGCAGGATACGAGCTTGAGAGTGACTATGCCTCCAACTTCGCTGTCCACAACGAGGACTCACGAGAGAACATCTTTACCATCCCGATGGACAAGAGCCTCTATTCCAATACCTTCTGCTACCTCTTCCGCTCAAGGCACTACAACCACGGAGGCGCCTACGGAATGGCCTCAGAGAACGGTCCCTCCGCCACGCCCTATGCTGTCAGGGTCTACGGCTATGGCACCCGTGAGGAAGACCCCAGGTTCGACATCAACTGTTATGCCGACACCGTCTATGTGGACAACCAAGTGGTGAGGCTCGACACAGGAGAACCGCTCGTCTACCAGCCCCTCATCATGGCACTCGACCTCACCGGAGAACCCTATGAGGACACTGCCGGCGCACGTATGAAGAAATACGAGCTCGACCGCACCGCCTACTCCGACGGCCTGCTGCAAGACAACGACATCGTGCTCTTCAGGTACTCCGACGTCCTCCTCATGAAGTCGGAAGCCAAGGTGCGCAACGGCGACAACGGCGACAATGAACTCAACAAGGTGAGGGCACGCATGAGACTCGGCAAACGCCACGCCACACTCGACAACCTCCTCGACGAAAGGCTCATGGAACTGCACTGGGAAGGCTGGCGCCGGCAAGACCTCATCCGCTTCGACAAATACCACCGTTCCTACACCATGCGTCCGCAGCGTGAGGACGAGGCCGACCGTCACACCATCGTCTTCCCCATTCCCGGAGGAGCGCTCGACCTCAACAGCCACCTGAAACAGAACCCCGGCTACTGAGAAGCCATACAGGCAAAACTCAGGGCCGGTAGGGAAATATCCAGGAAAACAATGCGAATTGTCACTTTTTCGCATAAAAAAGTGACACTTTTGCATTGTTTTCTTTTTATTTTTGTACTTTTGCAAGCGAAAATTTTTTATAATATTATTTTGCCATGTAGAATCAACATTCTAAAAATTTTCGCATTTATGAGGAAACAATCTCTTAAGTCCTCAGCGCTGGCCGTCGCTATGGCTGTTTTCAGTTCGGTGGCGGCCATGGGGCAACAGCGTGAAGGCAAGTCTATCGACTGGGCCAAGGAACTGACAGACCGTATCGAACTGCACGGATATGCTCAAGGAGGCTACTCCTACGACGACGCTGCAGGCAAGACCAACAGCACCTTCAACCTGAAACGGACACTTTTCTGGGCAAAAGGACGCGTGACCGACCGTTTCTCGTTTATGTTCATGCACGATTTCTCAAGTGTAGTGCAAGAGTACTATCTTGACTACAGATTCTCACGCGACAAAGCCTTCAGCATGCGACTGGGCCAGTTCAAGCACAGTTACAGCATGGAAAACCCGCTCTCACCCACCATGCTCGAGCTCATCGACGTCTACTCTCAGGCCGTCCTCTTTCTGGCCGGTGAAGGCCCCGACCCCCTCAATGGTGTCAACTACGGCCGCGACCTGGGTATGATGGTCTATGGCGACATCTTCGGCGACAAGATCCATTATGAGCTCGCATTGATGAACGGTCAGGGCATCAACCGCAAAGACGGCAACTCCGACAAAGACGTCATCGCACACCTGGAATATAAGCCCACCAACCACCTGCGCTTCGTGGCCACCGCACAGAAAGGACGCGGCCACGCCGTGGGCACCGCCGCATGGAACCCCGGCGTGAAGTTGGGCGACAACTATCGCCGCGACCGCGTCAGCTTCGGCGCTGAATGGAAGAGCGACGACATCAACGTGCGTGCGGAATACCTCGCCGGCAAGGACGGCGACGTCGACAGCTGGGGCGGCTATGTCACCACAAGCATCCCGGTGGCCAAGGGTCTCGATATTGTGGCCTCTGCCGACTACTACGACCGCAACACCGACATGGACTACTACCAGACCAACCTCACCGGCGGCATTCAATACTGGTTCTTCAAGAAATGCCGCCTGCAGTTGCAGTACACACGCTGTATGAGCCACTTCACCGACGACTACAACTGGCTTCAGGCTCAGGTGCAGGTGGCCTTCTGACCAACCAAGAGAACTCACACTATCTATCCATCATAAAATCAAGACCAAATGATTATCAAAATATTTCTTACCATCATCTTCCTGGCCGTGATGGTGGGCGTGGGCATCTACTCACGCAAGCAGGCCAGCACTGTCGACGGATTCGTGCTTGGCGGCAGAGCCGTCGGACCATGGCTCACGGCCTTTGCCTATGGCACCAGCTATTTCTCTGCCGTCGTCTTCGTGGGCTATGCGGGACAGTTCGGATGGAAATACGGTATCTCCGCCTCATGGATTGGCATCGGCAACGCCGTTATCGGCTCGCTCCTGGCATGGATTCTGCTCGGCAGGCGCACCAAACTGATGACGCAGCACATCGAGAGCCGCACCATGCCCGACTTCTTCGGCACACGCTACCAGAGCGAGTGGCTCCGCGTGGTCGCCTCCATCATCGTCTTCGTATTCCTTATCCCCTACACCGCCGGTGTCTACAAGGGCATCTCCACCCTCTTCGAGATGGGATTCGGCATCCCTTATGAATACTGTGTGGTCATCATGGCACTGCTCACCGCCTTCTACGTCATCCTCGGAGGATACAAGGCCACTGCCATGAACGACTTCGTGCAGGGCGTCATCATGCTCTTCGGCATCATCGTGGTCATCGCCGCCGTGCTCAGTTCACAGGGTGGTCTCTCTGCCGCCATCGACAAGATGGCCACACTGCCCTCGGATGCCGACCCGGCCGTCAACGGAGAATTCGCCTCACTCTTCGGACCCGACCCGTGGAACCTGGTTGGCGTGGTCATCCTCACCTCGCTCGGCACATGGGGACTGCCCCAGATGGTGGGCAAGTTCTATTCCATCACCGACGAGCAAGCCATCCGCCGCGGCACCATCATCTCCACCATCTTCGCCTTCGTCGTCGCAGGTGGATGCTATTTCCTCGGAGGATTCGGACGACTCTTCGGCATGCCTCCCGCCTTGGCCGACGGCAGACTCAACTTCGACGCTATCGTGCCTTCCATGCTGGTCACCCTGCCCGATGTCATCATCGCACTCGTGGTGCTGCTGGTGCTCTCCGCATCGATGTCGACACTGGCGTCGCTGGTGCTCACCTCATCATCCACAATGACGCTCGACCTCATCTACCGCGACAAGAAGTCGGCTCCCGGCGAAGTGGCCGAGGGCAGCATCGACGACATGGTGTCGGAGAAGATTGAGCGTCGCAAGGTGGTCGTCATGCGTGTGCTCATCGTGTTCTTCATCGTCATCTCGCTGATGATAGCGCTCAACCCGCCCACCTTCATCGCTCAGATGATGGGCATCTCGTGGGGCGCGTTGGCAGGCGCTTTCCTCGCACCCTTCATGCTCGGTCTCTACTGGCGCGGTGTCACCAAGGCATCGGTATGGGCTTGCTTCGTCTGGGGTGTGGGCCTCACGGTCATCAACATGCTCATCGGCAACCCCATCAACCCCATCAACTGCGGTGCCATCGCCATGCTCGGCGGTTTCGTCGTGGTGGCCCTCGTCAGCCTTTTCACCAAGAAGATGAAGAGTCAGGACGTAGACAACATTTTCAAATGTTATGAATAGGAGTGTTGGAGTTTAAGAGACTCCTCTCCAATATATGTTTGAGACAGAGGTAGGTCAAAAAACGCTGTATGTCAGCGATATAACACCACCTCTGCCCAACTTTTTTAAAGGAGCGGAGCGGCTTACCACATTGATAAACACATAAGGAAACTATCAAAAACACCATCATGTGAAGAATTATTTATTTGTTATCTTGCTGCTTTGGGGCATAGCCGCTTGCGACAAAAAGCCGGCCACAGGAGACAATGGGCCTGAATACTGCACCGTTAAAGGTACCATCAAAGGAGTCAAAGAAGGAAAACAACTGGAATTAGAAGATGCATGGAATCATTTCGAGGTGATTGAGACCGCTGTTGTTAAAGATGGGACATTCGAATTTCATCCTCACATCACCGAACCGACACATGTCTATCTTTACACAAAAGACGGTAAACAGTTGAAGGACTTCATACTGGAGCCAGGAACAATTATCGCCAATGTGGATGCCGAAGACAAGGAGGACTACGAAATCTGGGCATCAGGCACAGTTTCGAACGACACGGGCCGAAAATACAGCGAACTGTTAAAAAGTGGTGACAAGCATGCCGCGGACTCGCTGATGGATGAAGCCCTCGGTGCAGAACAAACGGGACCATTGGCGTTGCTTTTCGCAGAGAATGACTGCAATGTTTCCGCTAAGGCTCTGCGCGCTCTTGACCATTTGTCGCCTGAATTAGCAAAAAAACCTTTCGTCGCAGACATGAGAAAGGAACTGACACGACGGATGAAGACCGAACCTAAGGTTGAAGGCAGTGATTTCGTCCCCGTGTTCATCGACATGGAATATCCTGATATGGACGGGAACCCCGTCAGCCTGAGTTCTATCGTGCATCATCCTGACAACCGTTATGTCCTTGTGGATTTTTGGGCCACATGGTGCGATCCCTGCGTAGCATCCGTGAAACTACTCAAGGAATTGTACTCCAAATATCACAGTAAAGGGTTGGAAATATACAGCGTCTCACAAGATGTTGATAAAAAACAGTGGAAGTCATTCCTCACAAAAAATGAGATGAACTGGAAGAATGTTCTCGACAATCAAGCAGGGCGAAAAACCAGCAAGGCATGGCATGATTATGCACTTAGAGGCATACCAACCTATGTCCTGATTGAATGTGAGACCGGGGAGATTATTGCCCGCAATAATGTAGAAGAACTGGATGCTCTTTTAGCAGACTTACTTCACTGACGTTTGCCACACACATTAATTAAAAAAAGCTTTTTATTCTTTTTTCATAAGTGTCAGCGGTTTTTGATTTATTCTACTAATTAACTGTAATTTCCGGGAAACTAGAAATTATAAAGTAGAATTATTATAAAGCAGGATTATATTCTTAATAATATCTAAAAGATTTGGTTAGATAACTTAAATAGCATATTTTTGCAAAAACAATGAAACTATGGAGTTTGTAGACAGGAAGAAAGAGTTATCTCGATTACAGAAAGCGTTGGAGAGAGAGAAACCTCAATTCATTGCTGTATATGGCCGCAGACGTATCGGTAAGTCCACACTTATAAAAAAAGTGATGGACTTTAGCCGTGGCGACATCTATTTCATAGCAGACAAAACGTCAGAGCCAAGTCAACGACAGTTGTTTTCTTCCATAGTGGACATGACTATCGAAGGCTTCAGCATGGCTAATTATCCTACATGGGAGTCGCTTTTTGTCAGCCTTAATAGATTTGTTGACCATCGTATCACTGTATGTCTTGACGAATTCCCGTATCTTGTTAAGAGCTGCCCTGCTCTGCCTTCCATTCTCCAGAAATTGCTTGATGACAAAAAACTGAAGTTCGACCTGATTATCTGTGGTTCTTCACAGCAGATGATGCATGGCTTTGTCCTCGATAGCAAGGAGCCACTTTATGGCCGTGCCGATGAAATCATGAAAATACAGCCCATCGCCCCTGCTTTTGTCAGTCAGGCCCTTCATTGTGATGCAGAACAGGCTGTACGAGAGTATGCTGTATGGGGTGGCGTTCCCAGGTATTGGGAACTGCGTGAAAATTATGGCAGTCTCCATGATGCTATAGAGAACCTATTGTTGACATCAGAAGGGACACTATATGATGAGCCGTCCAAGTTGTTATATGATGAAATGCGCGATACGGTACAGGCATCATCCATTCTGTCTTTTATAGGTAATGGAGCCAACAAACTGTCTGAGATAGCATCATGTGCAGAAAAGCAATCTACAGATATAACGCCACAGTTGTCGAGACTGAAAGAGTTGGGATTAATAAATAAGGAAATTCCTTTTGGTGAAAGCAAGAAGAAGAGCAAAAAAGGACTATATCATATCTCCGACCCATTGCTACGCTTCCATTATCGTTATGTACTTCCCTATCGCTCACTCATAGAACTGGGCAACAGCGAAGCCGTGCTGAATGTGCTGACGAAGACAGAGAATGAATATACCAGCCAGGTCTGGGAGGAACTGTGCAGAAACTTCATCAGTACCTATGGTTTCGATGACATTATGTATCAGATGGCTTCTCGCTGGTGGGGCAGTTACTATCATGAGGAAAAGAACCAATATCTTCCGGTTGAATTGGATGTTGTTGCAGAGTCTTTTGACAGCAAACATCTTTTTCTGGGTGAATGCAAGTGGCAGGAAGGAAGCCAGTCCATCGATGCTAAGGAAGAACTTAAAAGACTCCAGACTATCGCAAAAGGTTTGCCATTTGCAAAAGACCACAAGATTCATTATGGTCTGTTTTTGAGAGAAGAGCCCAAACACCCAGAAGTGGCCAAGATATATTATCCGAGTGACGTGTTGGCGAAACAATAGTAATCATTGAATCATTGGGGACGATTTCCACCACCTTCACATTCACCCAGGATTCTGGGGTGTGCGATGGATTTTTGGGGTGTGCGACGTTCGGAGACGTCGCCCCCTAAGGTGCACTCACGGGGGCTTGAACAGAGGACTTCTGGAGCATTCTATCTTTGAGCTAATCGCTCAATGGCCTTGCAGGCCGCCTTGCCCAAAATCCATACTTAACAAATTCAACAGGAACAGATGGTTGAAAACGGCCAGAAGGGCCAACAAGCAAACAGCCCAGGGCAACGCCCTGAGGAAAGTGATGGAAGACAAACGCCCTACAAGCTCTATAGACACCCTTGCCTTGGGTTGTGCGATTCCCGCTATTAGGGCTCGCTCGCGACTTGCACCCGTTAGCTGATACTCATGCTGAGCGTACAATAAAGTGTGGGCTGCGGCAAAACCGCAGCCCACCTTGAATACTTGGATAAGGCATTCGCAGCCTTATCGTCCATAAGAGTATCGTCTTGTCTTTTGAGACTCACTCATCCACTTGGAAGAGCGGGTCGTCGGGCATCACCATGACAGGTTTCTGCTTCTCTGCCTCGAGGATGTTCTCGGGCACATACTTCTTGTCGACAACGAGGCGGAAACTGTACTCGCGGAACCAGCGGTCGGTCATCACCAGATAGCCTTTCTGTCCGGATGTGGAGCCCCAGCTGTTCTCCACCTTCCATTTCTTGGCCTTGCCGTCATCGTCCAAGTCGACGGCGGTGAGCGTCATGGTATGCGTGGAACCGCTCTCGAAAGTCATGATGCGCTGTGCCTTGTCCATCGGGAAATCGGTAGAGAAGAGCGTGCCGTAGTCGTAGTTCTCGGTATCGAGGATGCCGTTTTTGCGGTCAAGCTGCTTGCTCACGTCATACGAAGAATAGAGTTTGCATCCGTCTTTGATTGAGGCAATGGCCATCTGCTCGATATCGTCCATCGGCAGGTTGATATATTTCCAGTTGTGTCCGTCGTAGGTGTGACGGTCCATCTCCACCTCATAAGTCTTGTAGTATGGCCTCCGAGGGTCGTTCATGGCCATGATGAACGTGCCGTTGATGGGGCCTCCCACGGTCTCTTCGTAAAACTCTTTCGGGGTGTAGGTGCGGGCAGGTTTCACCACCTTGCCGTTTTTGTTGGTGAAAGCGTAGGTGAACTCCTTGACCGGTTCGCCGAGCGTGATACGGAGGATGTGATAGATGGTAGCCAGCATCTCCGTCTTACGGTCGTTGATGGCCTTGGCCTTCTTCTTGTCGGCCACCATCTGACGGAGCTCCAACCCATACTCACGGAGTTTGGAGTCGATGATACGCGACATTCTCGATGTGTTCTCTGCCGAATAGGTCTCCGGCTGCACCGTCATGGGCACGAGGCCGTATTTCTCTGCCAGGTCGGCCACACCGCAGAAAGTGCCGCCGTCGCCGATGGGGTGCTTGAAGAGCATGGCCACATATTGGTCTTCTATGGGTTTACCCGCCAGGTCGATGACCGCCTGCAGCATGAGATTGGCTTTCTCGAGCTGGTCGTAGAAGAAGAGGTAGTCGTGAGAGAACTCCACGGTCATCGTGTCCTTGTGCACCCTGGCGAAGTTGGACCTCAGCACGTTGAGACCGCTGAACATCCAGCAGCGCCCGCTGCTCTTCTGGTTGTGGATCGACTGGCTCTTCGTCTCATGGCTGAATTGCGAGTCGACGACACCTTGATTGGTGAAATTCTTCGCCAGGTCATCGATGGAGTTGGCTGCTATGGCATTGAATAGCGCCTTGTCTGAAGGACCTTTGGCCTGCGACTGCTCAATCTGTCTCAGCATATCGGCAGAGATGCCCCCGCTGGTCTTCTGGGCATTAGCCCCGACAGCCAGCATGGCCATCAATAGGAAGCATGTGATTCTCTTGTTCATTGAATTAGGTATGTTTTGTTATTCCTAAAATCCGCACCACTTTGATTTAACATTGTTTATAAGTTCCTGAGCAACAAAAAGTTGCTCAGGATTTTGTCATGTCAG
>CADBLU010000003.1 GCA_902795605.1 uncultured Prevotellaceae bacterium
CATCACTTTAATACCTTATAATAATGAACAAAAAAATGACCAAACTTTGGCTAATGGCCGTTTTGCTGCTTGTCGGCAGCTTCCAGGCCATGGCACAGACGGTGCTTTATGAGCGTGGCACCAGCAGCACCACCGCATGGAGTAACAGTGACCTCAGTGACTGGACAGGCTCTAATGCTACTGCCAGTATCTCTGGCGGCCTCTACATTGCCGGCGGCAACAATTCCGCCTATGAGTTGACGAAGTCGCTGACCTTCACTCAGAATTCCCTCATTACCCTCAAGGCTACTTGGAATGTGGGTGTCTCTACCGGTCGTGCCGGAAGCTACAACTATATGACTTTCGGTGGCATCCAACTCCGCAGCTATGGTCAGGAGCCTCAGACCTCCATTGTTATCGGCACCAATGAGACCATCCTTTCCAGCGGCATCAAAGATGATGCCCGTGGAGGTGTATGGAAAGTGGAGTTGACCATCGACCAGTCGAGCGGCGATTGCACCTATTCTGTCACTATGCCGAGTGGAACGAAGGAAGGAACAGCCCTGGTCGCCACTAATCCCACCGGCATTGCTCTCGGTTTCTTCAAGAGCGGCAGGGTGGGAGATACCAACCAGACCCTCCAGGATATCGTCATCTCAGAGAAAAAGCAGGACGTGAAGACCGCCTCTTATAAAGTGGTGTTCAAGACCGATGACAACGTGGAGCTGAGAACAGAGGTCCGCACAGGAAGGGTGGGGTCTGTTGTGAACATCACCGATGACGACAAAGCACCTATCTGGAAAGACGGTGTGAAATTTGTGTATGCGAGCAACACTGTAGGCGCCACCGTGGCTTCCGATGGCAGTACGGTCGTAGAGATTATCTTTACTAAAGCTAAGTCGCTGCCCTATACATTGAAAGCCATCGATGGCGAAGGCCACGGACTGGCAGTGCTGGCTGAGGGCGAAGCTTTTGATGGCGAGACAAAACTGGTTTATTACACCAAGGCAGTGAAGTCGGACGACACGTGGTATATGACCGCCCAGCGTACGTCTGAGCCCTATTACGGCATCAACATCACTGCAGGCACCGATGCCACCGTGGTCTATAACGAGAGCGACGCTACCTATTTCAGTGAGGTAGAAGACCTCACTCCCTCGCACGCGTGGGCAGCCAACGGCGGAGCTGTCAACCGCTATGCCAACGGTGTGGCCGTTCGCCTCTACAAGCAGAGCTATGTGGCTACCGCTCCCCTTGAGTCAGGCATCTATACCTTTACTCTGCGCGCCCGCAACGGCAGCAGTTCTCAGACTGCCAACCTGCCTCTCTATCTGGTCGATGCCGACGGCGTTCTCGCCAGCACACCTTGTGCCGGTGCGTTTGCCGATTGGGGTACCGCTGAACAGGCAGAGAAGACGGTAGAGGGCATCGCCGTGCCTGAGGGCTGTGCCATCGCACTCAACAATAATACCGACTGGAACTCCAATCTGGAGCTTGACTATGTCTATGCCGTCCGTACTGGCGACCTGCCCATGACCACCTATACCATGCTGTTCGCGCTCGACGGTGGTGTCGTGGTGAAGAGTGAGGTGCGCCCGGGTGTCGTCGGTGGGACTGTGACGCTTCTCGATACCGACAAGTTGCCGTTCACTGTGGAGGATGATGAGAACACCTATCTCTATGTGAGTGACAACAGCGAAGGTCTTGTCATCGCTGAGGACGGTTCTACCGTCGTCATCATCACCTGTAAGGCTGCTGAGGAACTGACTTGCATCATCCGTGCCGTGGACGGTGAAGACAATGAACTGGGTATTGTGGCTGAGAAGAATATGATAGAGACCACCTCTGACGTGGTGTATTACACCAAGGCCATCAAGTCGGGCGACAAGTGGTATATGATTGGACAGAACTCCACCGACCCCTACTATGGAGTCACCATGACGGCTGGCGAGGAGAAGACGCTCGTCTACAGCGAGACCGACATCACCTATTTCAGCGAAGTGGAAGCCCTCACTGCCTCACACTCATGGGCTGCCTCTGGCAACTATCCCGGCCGCTACTCGGCTGGTGAGGCCCGCCGTCTCTACAAGAACAGTTATGTGAAGACCGACGCAATGCCTGCGGGTGTCTATACCGTCTCGCTGCGCGCCCGCAACAACAGTGGTTCTCAGTCTGCCAATCTGCCTCTCTATCTCGTCGACGCCGACGGCAATATCTCTGAGAGTGCGCTGCCACAGGCCTTCGAGGATTGGGCCAAAGGTGCACAGGCAGAGAACACCGTAGAGGGAGTGGAGATTCCCAACGGCTATTCGCTGGCTTTCTTCAATACTACAGAAAACAACTCCAACCTGGAACTCGACTATGTCTGCTTGACCCGCACTGCCAACCTCAGTTTGTTGGGCGACCTTAACGGCGACAACGAAAGGTCAGTGGCCGATGTGAGCTTGCTTGTCAGATTCTTGGTCTTTGGAGAGACTGACGGCATCTTGATTGAGAATGCCGATGTCGATGGCGACACCGAATATACTGTCAACGACGTTACTTCCCTCGTCTCCTTGATTCTCAATAATTAAAAAGGTCTTAGGCACTCCGGTGCAAAAAATCCAAAAGGGCATGCCAGAAAACTGGCATGCCCTTTTTGGGGTGCTTTTTTTTCGTTATTTCGTTATGACGTTATTTCGTTATAACGTTATTCCGTTATCACGTTATCACGTCATTTCGTCATCACGTCATTTCGTCATCACGTCATTTCGTCATCACGTCATTTCGTCATCACGTCATTTCGTCATCACGTCATTTCGTCATCACGAAATTTTGTCCTTAATCTCCGGATGCTTGTGGGGGGAGGGGATTGTGCTTGATGCCCCATCCGGTGGAGGCCACCGTGATGCTGACAAGGGGAGAGAGAAGATTGAAGAAACAATAGGGGAGGTAGGTGAGGGTGGCCACGCCCAGGACCGTGCTTTGGGTGAGACCGCAAGTGTTCCAAGGAACGAGGACAGAGGTGACGGTGCCGCCGTCCTCGCAACTGCGGCTCAGCAGCCGTGGCTCATAGCCCATCTTCGCATAGAGGTTCTTGAACATCGAACTGGTGAGGATGATAGACAGAAACTGGTCGGCCGTGGTGACATTGAGGAAGATGGCACTACCCACCGACGATGCCACGAGAGAGGCGGTGCCCCTGACAAAGCGCTGGAGATGCCGCATGATGTCCTCCAACTGTCCTGAAGCCGTCAGGGCGCCGGCGAAGACCTGTGCGCTGATGATCAGCCAGACGGTGGGCATCATGCCACCCATACCGCGTGTGGACACCAGCCGGTCGAGAGATTCGACGCCGGTGGAGATAGACGTGGAGGTATAACAGCTGCGCATGACGCCTTCGTAGAGTTGCAGCAGTCCTGTCTGTCCGTTGTTGCCGGCAATCTCCCGGATACGGTCGGGTTGCACAGCCAGTGCCACCACCCCTGCGATGAGCGTGGCAAGGAAGAGAACGACGAGCGACGGCCATCGTCTGACAATCATGCATCCCATCGCCACTGGCACAAGAAAGAGCCATGGCGAGATGACGAAGGTGCGGGAGAGACCGTCCATGAACAGTCTCACGTCGCCTTCGCCAGAGACGTCCATCAGCAGGCCGGCGGTGAAGAAGATGATGAGGGCGATGATGAAGGTGGGTACCGTGGTCTGCATCATATATCGGATATGGGTGAACAGCGGGGTGCCCACGACGCTGGAGGCCAGTACGGTGGTGTCGGAGAGCGGCGACAGCTTGTCGCCGAAATAGGCGCCGCTGATGATGGCTCCCGCTGTCCATCCGTCGGAGAATCCGAGGGCCCTTCCTATGCCCAGCAGTGCGACGCCCACGGTGGCTATCGTCGTCCACGACGACCCGATGAGCAGACTGATGAGTGCGCAGATGATGCATGAACTCACCAGGAACCATTGTGGCGAGAGGATTTGCAGGCCGTAGTAGATCATCGTGGGGACGATGCCCGACACCATCCATGTGCCGCCGATGGCACCGATGAGCAGGAGGATAATGATGGACGGTGTGCAACTGGCCACTTTGGCCGTCATTTCTTTTTCGAGGTTGTTCCAGTCCAGCCGTTTGGTGGCCCAACCGATGAACACGCACACCCCTGAGGCGATGATGAGTGCCACCTGGCTTGCTCCGTCGAGCGTGGCATTGCCGAAGACGGAGATACACCCTACGAGGAGGGCGATGAGTACGATGAAAGGGACGAATGCAAGCATGAATAATGATTTTATGGCAAAAGTAATGATTCTTGTCGGATCTTTATGTGTTTTTGTCATTTTTGTCGCCCTGGCCGATGGTGCTGGCGATTTTGTCTACGTTCATGCTCCTGGCACTGGCGTCGAAAATCTCTTTGTAGATGCCTCCCTGCCGGTAGACCTCGGCGGGTGTCCCTCCCTGCACCACACGTCCTTCCTGGAGCACATAGATTTTGTCGGCATCGATGATTTGTCCGATGTTGTGCGAGATGATGATGACGGTACGGCCCTCCTTGATGGCATCGATGCTCGACTTAATCTGCTCTGTGGCAATGGCGTCGAGGCTTGCTGTGGGCTCGTCGAGGAAGATGATGGGCGGGTTCTTGATGAACATCCTTGCGATGGCGATGCGCTGCTGCTGTCCGCCGCTGAGTTGGAGGGCATGGGTGGCGAATCCGTTGGGCAGTTGCATCACCTGGTCGTAGATGCAGGCTTTCTTGGCCGCTTCCACCACTTGCTCATGGGTGGCGTTAGTGTTGCCGTATTTGATGTTGTCCTCGATGGTACCGTCGAAGATATGGTTTTTCTGCAGCACCAGTCCCACATGGCCGCGGAGCCAATGGGTGTCCCATTCGCTGAGTTCCACCCCGTCGAGGCGGATGCTGCCTTTCTGCGGATGGTAGAACGGGTCGAGCAGGCTCACGACGGTGCTCTTGCCGGCGCCGCTCAGTCCGACGAGGGCCGTTATCTTGCCGCTCTCGATGTGCATCGACACGTCGTGGAGCGCCTGCGTGCCGTTGCTGTAGGTGAAGTCGACTCCGTCGAGCACGAAGTCGCCTTTGACCCTCGCGGGTCGGTGGCTTCCAGTGTCCTCCACCTCATGGTCGGCATGGAGTATGCCGAAGAATCCCTCGGCATAGATGAGCGCGTCGTTCATGTCGTCATAGATGCGGTGCAACTGGCGGATAGGGGCGCTGACATTGGCGAAAAGCATCACGTGGTACATGATTTTTCCTATCGTCATGCCCGGATAGTCGATGAGCACCAGATAGGCGGTGAGGATGATGATGAGCACGGTGCCTATCTGCTCGAGAAAACTCTTCAGACCGTTGAACATATAGCTCTGCTTGCGGGTGTTGAGCTGCAGGTCGGTCATGGTGCGCTGCAGGTGGGCCTGCCGGTCGGCCTCCGTCGGCTCTCGGTTGAACGACTTGATGACGGTGATGCTCTCGATGATGCTGAGGATGCCCTGGCTCACCGCCTGATGGCCTCCGAAGATGCCTCGCCGCCCGCCCTTCATCCGCTTGGCCTGGATGTAGGTGACCCAGAAATAGACGGGCACGATGCAGAGCGCCACGAGCCCCACATAGACGTTGGCCATGAACATCAGGGCGAGGGCGAGGACGGCGCTGGTGAAGAGGGGCAGTATCTCGATGAAGAAATTGTTGACGGTGTTGCTCAGGCTCATGATGCCGCGGTCGATGCGCGACTGGAGTTTGCCGGTCTCGTTGCCTTCGGCTGTGAAGAACGACATGCGGAAAGAGAGCAGTTTGTCGACCACACTGAGCGACAGGTCGCGGCTCACGAGGATACGCATTCGCTCGCCGTAGTAGCGCTGGCAGAAGGTGACAAGGGCGCCCACCACCTCCTTGCCGAGGAGGATGACGCTGATGGTGGTGAGGATGCGCACCGCGCTTCCCCACTCGAATGTCGGCTGCTGGATGAGTGCGTTGATGGCGTCTACGGCCCGGTCGAGCACCACGGCGTTGACCTGTGCCATAAGCGACCCCACGAGCGTGAGCGCGAGTGTGATGCCGATGAGCCATCTGTAGGGCGTCACAAAGGGCAGGATGTTTTTCAGCAGGTCGAGGATGTTCATCTTTTCTGTCGACGTGGGGGCTGTGCTCTCCGTGTTTGCCCTTTTCTGTGGGGGAGTGTCTTGTCTTTCTTTCATGGAAGCTGTCTAAATGGTATTTGGCGGAAAATCAGGATGGTGTCAACAGCGGTGGTGGCTGCTCAGCTTTTGCAGAGGCTTCCCTGTGTGTCCATTCTGGAGGGCCACGCCGGTTATGGTGCCGGTTCTTTGGATGTGCTGATGCGTTGCAGGATTTGCCGGGTCTTGTTGCGGCCGATGGCAATCAGTTTTTCCGACTTGTCGTAGTCGAAACTGCCGTAGCGGTTGAGCTGGATGTCGATGAGCACGTCGGGGTGGGTCAGCTGCACCATCAGTTTTGAGTTTTGGCGGATCATCAGCGAACTGGTGCGTGAGAGCAGCGTGAAGTAGTTGAACTCAATGTTGTCGGGTATCAGTTTGTTGAGGAGAGACATGCCGAGCGACCGCTCTCTCTTCCGCTTCGCGTCGAGCACCTTCTGCAGCTCACTCTCCCCTTGGTAGTCGTGGCCGCTCACATCGGCACCCACCAGTATGTCGCCCTCAGTGCGGACGACCCTGTTCAGCGGAAAGGGATTGAGGATGCCCCCGTCGATGAGGATCATGTCGCCTTGCTGCACCGGACTGAAGAACGTGGGCAGAGAGATGGAGGCCCTGATGGCGTTGAAGAGGCTCCCGGTGCGGAAGACCACCTCGCGGCCGTTTTTCCAGTCGGTGGAGACAGCGCAGAAGGGGATGGGCAGGTCTTCGATGTTGACATCGGGCACAATCTCCTTGATGGCCTCAATGATGCGCTCTCCCTTGACGATGTGGTTGATGCTGAGCGAGAGGTCGGAGAGTTCGAGCATCTTCTTCTTGTCGATGGTCTTCATCCACTGTCGGAAGTCGGAGAGCCCGCCGGCGGCATAGATGCCGCCAATGAGCGCGCCCATGGAGCATCCTGCGATGGAGGATATCTCGTATCCCTCGTCGAGGAGCTCCTCGATGACACCGATGTGCACGAGTCCGCGTGCGCCTCCGCTTGAAAGGACTAAAGCGATTTTCTTCATTGCCTATCCTTTCATTCCCTCCAAAGATGCGCTGACATAGGAGACGAGGGCATTGTTTCCTACGATGTTGAGTCGTGTGCTTGCGATACTGTTCACCCGGAAAAAGTCGGGATAGACGGTGGCGAAATTGTCGCACACCTTGTCGGCGATGCCGAAGAGGGTGGCATAGACGAGGTATTCTTTCCACAGGGTCATCTCCCTGATCTCGCGCTCGCCGATGAGTGAGAAGTCGAGCAGGTATTTGCGGAGCCCGAGCAGCTGCTGCGGGGTCTCGGGGGCTTTGGCGAGGGCCTTCTCCCTGTCCGCCACGGATCACACAAAACATGCCACCTTTCTCATAGTCACCAGCCACCTTTCTTGGACTTTGGGCTGACCTTTCTTGGCAAAACCACGCTTGCTGTTCGGAGCACAAAGCCTTGATAATCGCAACACGAACCTTTTATAACGCCATCACGAAGCGTAGATAATCACAGCAACAAGGGTTTGAGAGCCATCTGATTCAGCGGGAATTCCCAATAATTATTAAATCCTGAGGCAAATAGGCTTTGCATCGGGATTTTGTTAAAAAAGAAGCCTTTGCTACCGAATTTCGGATAATTTGTCGTACCTTTGCAGCGAAATTATGGCAAAGGATGTTGCA
>CADBLU010000004.1 GCA_902795605.1 uncultured Prevotellaceae bacterium
GCGCTCACATTGATGATGGGCTTTCCCTCCTTGCCTTTCTTCGTGGTGATGATGAGGACACCGCTGGCGGCCTTGGCTCCATAGATGGCAGCCGATGAGGCATCCTTCAGCACGTCAATCTGCTCGATATCGTCGGGGTTGATCTCCGAGAGGCTGCCGGCGAACTGCATACCGTCTAAAATAATAAGAGGAGAGTTGTGCGAGCCATCGGTGTAGAGAGAGTTCTGGCCACGCAGCTGTATGCTGGCGTTGGACTGGGCGTCAGAGCTGAAGCCGATCTGCAGACCCGGCGTACCGCGCAGCAAGTCCTGCACAGTGCCAGGGTTCTGGTCGGCGATCTTCTTGGGGTCGATCTGTACGACAGAACCAGTCAGGTCCTTCTTGCGCATCGTACCGTAACCTACCACCACCACACCTTGCAGGGTCTCTGAGTCTTCCTCTAAGGTGACGCTCACCGTCTGTCCGTTCCTGTAGGGAACCTCCTTGGTGGCGTAGCCGATGTAGGTGATGACAAGGGTGCCCTGTGCGGGGACGTCATTCAGTTCGAAGGCACCGTCGATGTCGGTCACAGCGCCGACGGCGGCAGTTTCTTTCACCTTCACGGTGGCGCCGATGACCGGCTCACCGCTTTTGTCTGTTACCTGGCCTTTCACGACAGCCTTCTGCTGTACTGCCTGAACTGCCGGTTCTGCCATTGTCGGCAAAGGGAATGCCATCATTCCTGCTGCCAACACCATAGCGAAGCATAGCTTCTTGGCTGGAAGAGTTAAATGAGCATAGTTCATTTGATAAGCTTTTTAAGTTAGTTATTTATGGTTGATTGATTGATTTAACTCGGTGTAAACAAAGATGGTATCGACGTGTGCAAAATTAAGTAAACAGGCTATAATCGGCGGCTCCTTATTATGATTTAAGGGGAACAAATCATTATTTTTGCCGTCTGCGGTCCTGCCGGCGGGCACGATAGATGATATTCCGGCCGTTTTTGGCAGGCCCCACCTCAATAGATTTTTGTGGCGTCATGTTGACAGTTCCGATAATTTTTTGTATATTTGCAGAATTAAGGTTTTAACAATCTCTTGGCTGATGATAAGGAGACTGCTGTTACTTTTTTTTCTAACTGTTCATCAAGTGATGACAGCGCAGCATATACCCCTAAGGATTATCTCGCAGATATCCGTTCCGGGTACAGAGGATGCTCGCTGTCTGATGTTCGACCACTTCGGACTGATGTGGATAGGGACGGACCAGGGACTTCATTCCTTCGACGGCTATCATTTCAAGCCTTACCGGAGCAATGCCTATTCGCCGGGTATCCTACCCAACAACTATGTCCGTTGCATGACAAAAGACAAGAAAGACGGCATCTGGATAGGGACGCGCGACGGACTGGTGAGATACGACAGGAGGCATGGGCGTTTTAAGACCTACCATCTCTATGGAGAACTGGCCCGTTCGGTCAACGTGCTTTTCACATCGGCCGACGGGACGGTATGGGTAGGGACAGACGCAGGCTTCTCCCGTTATGACGCCGGGAAGAACGATTTTATCCATGTGGAGATGCCAGTTGGTGTCCACTCGTTTGCTGAGGACGCCAAGGGCAACCTGTATATAGGAACCTGGGAGGGCGGTCTGTTCAGGCTACGCGGGAAGAGCGGCAGGATGGTGAGCTACCCCAGACTCAGCGAGCGCAACACCGCCTCGTCGCTGTTGATCGACAGCAGGGGGCGCCTCTGGGTAGGCACTTGGGAGAACGGTATCGTGTGTCTGGACCATCCTGAGAACGAGCACGACCCGGGTATCCGTCATTTCAACGAGGGGAGGCGCGACTTCCGCACCTTCCACCAGTTGCTCGAGGACCCCGTGAGCCATTCCGTCTGGGGCTGTTGCATAGAAGGACTGACCCGTGTGGGACTCGACAATCCGATGGAGGTGGAAAACTATGCCGACCTTAATTTCTGCTATGACATACAGACCGACGGGAAAGGAAACCTGTGGGCCATCACGCGCAACCAGGGCATCGTGCACCTCAGCACGAAGCCTTCTCCCTTCCGTTTCTGCTATCTCAACCCCGCTGGCAGAGAGTTGCCTGTCAACCGCATCCAGAGTGTCTTCACTTCTGATGGGCGGCATTTCTGGCTGGGTCTTCAGCCTTATGGCCTGGCCCGCTACGACCGTGAGGCCAACCAGGTGACCTACAACAGCCAGATTCCCGGGTTCGGCGGGATGACGGGCAATGTCGGCATCCATGCCCAGACCATCTTTTCCGTGCTTGACAAAGGCGACGGAGAACTCTGGTTCGGCAGTTCGCAGGGTATCATCTCCTGGAAAGAGGGGCAACAGGCACGGCTGCTGGACTATACCAATACGCCATATCTCAGAGACGCCAGCGTGAGAGACTTCTTCCGCCAGCGTGACGGCACTATATGGGTTGGCCAGATGGACGGCATAGCAGTGGTTTCTCCCGACGGAAAGGGGCGGCGGCTCAAGATGAGTGAGGCTGGCCGTGATTTCAGCAATTGCGATGTGCGCACCATCAGTGAGGACCATCAGCACCGACTATGGATAGCCACTGAGAATGCCGGTATCCTCCGCGTCAGTGGTGATGTGCGCCAGCCTCAGTCGCTGCGCTTCCACCAATATGCCTCCGCCGCCAACAACTATCCGCTGGACGACGCCCTGGCTTGCTATGAGGACGCTGAGCACCGGCTTTGGGCCATCGCCAACAGTGGCGGACTGTTTCTCTATCATTCGGGGAAAGATGCCTTTGAGCCTGTCAACCACCGCTTCCACATCAGTGTGAACAGCATCTATTCTATCGACGGCGACAGCAAGGGATGGCTGTGGCTCTCCACCGACAAGGGACTGCTGCGGCTGAAAGGTGATGAGGCGGGCAATGCTGTGACCTATTACGGTGTGGAGGACGGCCTTGAGACGCCCCATTTCTCCCCCCGCGGCTCTTTCCGCTATGGCAAGGAACTCTTCTACGGCAATGTGAGCGGCTTCTTTTCCTTCGAGCCTTGCCAGATAGAGCGGTATCAGCAGGTGGGGACTGCTCCACTGGTCGTGTCAGACTTGATGATCGACGATGTGCCTTACGACTGGCTTGACTCCACTTATCAGCAAAAGATTTCCACTTGTCAGCCTTTCTATACGAAAGAGATCACCCTGCCATCGGGAGTCGACAAATTCTCTGTCGGATTCTCTCTCCTTGCCTATCAGAGTCAGCAACAATGCCGTTACGCCTACTGCCTGGAGAACTATGACCGCGAGTGGCACTATACCGACGCGGACAACCGGAGGGCCACCTATCAAAACCTGCCGGCAGGCGCGTATCGTCTGAGGCTGAAGGCGATCGACAGCTATGGACATCTGACAGAGATGCCCTATAGCATAAAGGTGAGCGTGCTGCCTCCATGGTATCTCACCTGGTGGGCCTATCTGATATATGCCGCACTGCTGGCGGGTGCCGTCTATGGGGGAATATGCTGGTATAAGAACTACCTGAAGACCAAGAACCGCCTGGCCATGGCCGTGGTGTTCACCAATATCACTCATGAACTGCTCACCCCGCTGACCATCATCTCCGCCTCGGTCGATGAGTTGCGGCAGAAGGCGCCGCAGTTCAGTGCCAATTACGGACTGGTGCAAAACAATATCCAGAGGCTCACCCGTCTGCTGCGCCAGATCCTTGAGGTGAGGAAGTCGCAGGCCGGACAGTTGAAACTGTTAGTGGCGCGGGGCGACCTCTCGCGCTTTGTCGCTCAAGAGTGTGAGAACGTCCGTCCGATGGCCGGCTCAAAAAGCGGAGAGTTGATTGTGGAATGCCCTGCCGGGGGCATCGATGCCTGGTTCGACAAAGACAAGGTCGACAAAATCCTCTATAACCTTCTGTCGAATGCCGTGAAATACAACAAGGAAGGCGGGCGCATCACAGTGACGCTGACCGCCGACAGGCAACAGGCGACGCTGAGAGTCAGCGACGAGGGCATCGGCATCTCCAAGGACAAGATGAAGCACCTCTATACCCGTTTCCTCGACGGCGACTACCGGCGGATGAACACCCACGGCACGGGTATCGGCCTTTCGCTGACGCACTCCCTCGTCGCCCTGCACCACGGGAAGATAGAATGCCAGAGCCGCGAGGGTAAGGGCACCACGTTCATCGTCACCCTGCCCATCACGAGGGCGGCGTATGGCGATGACGAGATCGACCTGACGGCAGACAACAAAGCCATTGACAGCCGGCAGACGGACCAGATGGAAGAGCAGCTGCTGATGAGCGCAGACAATGAGCCGGAGAGCGATGACACCGGCGGTGAGAAAGACTACTCGATGCTGATTGTAGAGGACAACTACGAACTCCTGGAACTGATGCGCAAACTCTTCGCCCAGCATTATCATGTCTATACCGCACGCAACGGCAAGCAGGCCCTGAACACGATTCACAAACGCGACCTCGACATCGTCATCACCGACGTCATGATGCCTGTCATGGACGGCATCGAACTGACGCGTATGATCAAGGAGTCGGACGACTACGCGCAGTTGCCTGTGGTGATGCTGACGGCGAAGACCACAGACGAGGACAAGAATGTGGGGTATGAGACGGGGGCTGATGCCTATATCACGAAGCCTTTCAGGATGGGAGACCTGCAGTTGCGTGTCGAAAGCATCATCCGCAACCGGGAGCGCATCCGCAAGAAGTTCAGCAGCCAGACCGACTTCAAGGTCGAGGAGCAGCATTATTCGTCACCCGACGAGATATTTATCCAGAAGGCCATCGACTGTGTGAAACGGCATCTTGACGATACGGAGTTCGACCGTGAGCAGTTCGCTTCCGACATGTGCGTCTCTTCATCGACCTTGTATAATAAATTGCGGGCACTCACAGGGCAGTCTGTGACGGGGTTCATCAACAGTATCCGCCTGAAGGAGGCATGCCGCATCATGCGCCAGCAGCCAGACATCAAGATGACTGAGCTCTCTATGGAGGTGGGGTTCAACACACCGAAATATTTCACCAAACTCTTCAAGAAAGAGTTTGGCATGCTGCCCAGTGAGTTTATCAACGGTTCAAGGGAATAGGCGGCACGGCCCGGCTCAGTCCTCTTGTGCGGCGGCCTCTTCTTTGTGCTCTTTCGGCGTGGCTTTCTTCTTTGGGGCGGCGAAGGCGTCGGCCGGGTCCTGGTTCAGGTACCTGAGGCAGTTTCTGCAGAATCCTTTTTTGCTGTATGCGTTGAACACGCTGCTCGCGATGAGGATGTCGGTGATGCCGTTGTCGCGCACGTAGTCCTTCATGTTGAGGTGGAAATAGCGGTTGTCCACCACATGCACCTCCTCGAAGGAGTAGAAGAAATAGCCGGGGAGCGTATTGCCGAAACTGTCTTTGATAATCATCAGGCGGCGGCCGTTGGGCGTCGTCGTCATCACCTTCGTGAGCCGCTGGTCGCCGCCCATGAAGGTGTTGTAGGCGCCGCTGCTGCCGTTGCGGTGCTTGTAGAAGTAAGGTCCGCTGTTTTGGAAGAGGATACGGGTGATCTGGTATTTGTCATTGGTTTCGTAGGCCGTGTAGCGCGTCACGTAGTCCACGTCGCGCGGCACATAGTAGACGAAGTCCTCGGGAGCCTCCTTGACGGAGATGTCTTTCGAGTAGCCGTACATCGACCCCACGAAGCCATGCACCACATTCTCGTCGTAGCTGGTGAGGTCCTCAAACGGCACATCGGCTATCCGCGCAAACTCGTTGGCGGCATAGAAGCCGCCTAATGGCGACCAGTGATGGTCGGTGCGCAGGTAGATGTCCTCGCCGGCATGGCGTCCGAGGGCGTTGTAGACGTTCACCGGCTTCACCTTCGGTGAGAGATGCTCGTGGATGTTGCGGATGGTGGCCACCTGCGGTTTCGAGCGCCCTTTCATCTTCTCGGGGATATAGAACTCCGTGGCGTTGGGGATGACCATACAGTAGACCTGTGCCTGGCCGTCGAAGACGTCGGCATATTCGTTCACCATCTTGGCAAACTCCTCGCCGCCGCCCGTGCCGCCATAGGCCATCAGGGCGCGCACGTTGTCACCGCGCCCCACGATGATGATGCCGGCATGGGCCACCTTGGCGTTCTCGTCGGCGGCATCGGCATCCGCGCGGTGGTATTCCTCGAGCGGGTCGCCCACGATGGCGGGGGTGGGCGTCTCTCCCGCCTCCTCCATCTCCTCCTCGGCGGCATGGAAGGTCACGCTCTCGTCGTTGAGTGCGAGGCGCGTGCGCTGCTTGACGCGCATGCTGAGCGTCATCAGGCGGTCGCGGTAGGGCTCGCTGTCGCTGAACCATGCCGACACGTCGCGGGTGAACTCGCCGCTGGCCAGCCGCTCAAGGGTGAATTCCGGGAAGCGTGCCAGGTCGCGCTTCTCCAGTTCAGAGAAGCTGCTCCTCGGGAAGAAGGTGAGCACGGCGGTCATGGCCGTGAAGACGGTGGCTGTGAGTGCCACATAGAGTCTCGGATACTGCACGTGAAGGGGTGTTTTGGGTGGTGGCTATCGGTCGAGCATCCGCTGGATGGCCTGTCCGTTCTTGGTGGAGTAGGCCAGCGAGATGCAGTGTGCGAAGAGCAGGTCGGTGATGCCGTTGTCTCTGATGTATCTGACGACATTGCCGGGGAAATAGCGGAAGTCGAGGATGTGGATTTCCTCAAACGAGTAGAAGAGGTAGCCGGGGATGGCGTTGCCGTAGCTGTCCTTGATGATCATCAGTCGCCGTCCGTTGCGGGTCGACGTCACCACCTTCGTGGTGTTGGCGTCGCCGCCGATGAAGGTGCTGTAGGCTCCTCCGCTCCCGTCTTTGAACTCGCGGAAGAAGGGCACCTCCTTTGACGGGTTCTCACCTGCCGTCTGCCTGTTTTTGCCCAACTGGTAGGTGATGGCGGTGGTGTAGTAGTCGACGTCGCGCGGCACATAGTAGACGAAGTCCTCGGGGGCGCGCCCCACGGCCGGGTCTTTGGTGTAGACCCTGTACATCGTGCCGAGGAAGTCGTGCACCGTGCGCGGCTCATACCATGAGAGGTCGCGGAAGGGCACGCCGGCCGCCTTGGCGAAGGCCTCAGCCGCGTAATAGGCGCCCAGAGGCGCCCAGTGGTGGTCGGTGCGCAGGTAGATGGGTTCGCGGGCGTGCCATCCTAATGGTGTGTACACATCGATAGGTGTCACTCCCTCCAGCCGTCCGTACATACCGTCGATGGCGGCTTTCTGGTCGTAGGTGAGGTGGCGTGCCGCGTCGGGGGTGTAGTATTGCGACGAGATGGGCACCACCATGCTGTAGATGCGCACATCGTCGCCCAGCCGGCGGCGGTATTCGTTGACGGCGTCGGAATAGGCCGTGCCTCCCGACGCGTTTCCCGTGAAGGTGCTCACCACCCTGATGTCAGGTCCTGAGCCGATGATGAGGATGCCGGCCTTGGGCTGGCGGTAACTGGCGTCGGGGTTGATGCGGTTCTGGTAGACGCCGTCGATGAAGGTGGCGGTGTCGGCTGCCGTGGTGTCTTCCACGGCATAGAGGTTGTCGTCTTGGGCGGGAGCCGTGGCCGCGGTCATGGTGATAGCGGCGCAGGCGAGCAGTATTTTCTTATAGTTCATTGTCGTTTTTTCCTTTTTTTGATGAGTGTCTGCTGTCAGAAGCGGGTGTAGATGAAGGCGTTGTTGGTGGCACCCACGAGCAGGGCGGTGCAGAGCACGAGCACGGCCACCGAGACGGCAAACCGCAGCACGAGAGCCAGCGGACGTCCCACTGAGGGAACGCTCTTGGCCAGACGGTCGAGGCCGCCGTCGATGATGCCTCGCAAGGGCATGCAGAGGAGCACGGCAGCCACCCACAGCCAGAAGTGGTCGAGCAGGGCAGCCTCCGACACACCGTCCCACACCAGGTGTGTGCCTCCGCACAGGGCATAGAAGAAGTCTTTCAGCCGTGTGAAGTCGTCGAAATAGAAGATGCCGAAGCCCAGCGTCACCAGCAGCATGGTGTAGAAGTGGAGGAGTGCGCCAGGGATGCGGTCTTTCCTCGGCAGCAGCGTGTGCTTCTCTCCGTAGACGATGACGCCGTAGAAGAGACCCCAGATGATGAAGTTCCAGCTGGCGCCGTGCCACATACCGGTGAGAAACCACACCACGAGGATGTTGAGGGGCTGGTGGCGGCGGTTGCCGCCCATGGGGATATAGACATAGTCGCGGAAGAAGCTGCCTAGCGACATGTGCCATCGCCTCCAGAACTCGGTGATGGTCTTGCTGCAGTAGGGATGGTCGAAGTTCTCGTTGAAGCGGAAGCCGAGGCACCGGCCCAGGCCGATGGCCATGTCGGAGTAGCCCGAGAAGTCGAAATAAATCTGCAGGGTGAAGGCGATGACGCCTATCCATGCTCCTGACATGGAGAGGCTTTCGAGTTTTCCGTCGAGGAACTGGTGCGACACCTCATAGAGTTGGTTGGCGAAAATGACTTTCTTGGCCAGGCCCCGGAGGAACCTGTACATGCCCTCTGCCACGTCGTTGGCTTTCACCTCGCGGGCGGTGATGCCCTCTGCCACGGTGCTGTATCTGACGATGGGGCCTGCGATGAGTTGCGGGAACATCGAGATATAGAGCAGCAGGTCGACGAAGCGCCGTTGCGCCGGCGACTCCCTGCGGTAGACATCCACCAGGTAGGAGATGGACTGGAAGATATAGAAACTGATGCCGATGGGCAGGGCGATGCGGGGCGATGACAGGTGTGCGCCGAGGGCATTGCACTGGTCGACGATGAAGTTGGCATACTTGAAGACGCCGAGGATGGCGATGTCGGCGGCGACACCGAAGATGAGGGCTGCGCGCCGGAACCGCCTCTGTCTGTCGATGATGCGCCCGATGAAGAAGTTGACCACCACGCTGCCGAGCATGAGGAAGACATAGACGGGCTCGCCCCAGGCATAGAAGAGGAGGGAGAAGACGACGAGCACCATGTTGCGCGTGGCGCAGCTGACCATGCGGTCGTGGGGCGCGCCTTTCTTGTCCGACCTGTTGGCCCAGAGATAGCAGAGGGCGAAAGCCGGGAGGAAGACGAAAAGGAAAAACAAGTCGGAGAAAACCATGCTGTTTCTTTTTCTGTGGGTTGGGGTCTGTGGGTGGAGTCTAAGGGCGGGAGATGTCGATGAGTTGGGCGATGCGGCGGGCCAGGTAGAGGCCGTTGATACGGGCACCTTCCACCGTGGTGTGGGCGCCGTCGCGCGTATATTTCAGTTGGCGGGCCTCGTCGGCGCGGCGCACGCAGCATTCCTTGTCCTGGCGGATGACGGGCAGGCCCATGAGCCGGCCGCACGACTCGATGACATTTGTGGCCAGTTCCATGTTCTCCTCGCTGGCACGGGTGGTCTGCAGAGGGGTGAGCAGGATGATGCGGGCCTGCGGAAACCGCTCCTGGAGCAGTTCGCAGTCGTATCTCACGGCACCTGCGAGCGACAGGATGTGGCGCGCGGGCTCAGAGGTGAGTCGGCTGGCAGAGGCGAAGATTTCGTCGGCAGACAAAGAGAAGGCCTGTGGGCGCTTCTTCACAAACCATGCGTCGTTGGTGCCGGCGGCGATGACGATGAGGTCGGGCAGCGGCTGGCTGCCTTCGTCGCAGGCGGCTATCAGGCGGCACACCTGGTTGTAGATGACGTTGTCGTCACCCAGCACGGCGATGTCTTCCTGCATGTTCTGCTTCGTGGTCACGGTGTGGGTCCAGGTGGCACCGCTGCGGGCATAACTCTTGCAGGAGGCGGGTTGGAAGGCTTCGCGGAACCATTTGTTCCAACCCTCGGGCTTGTCACAGTCGTCACCACCTATCCATGTGTTGGAGTCGCCGAGGATGACCACATGCAGATGACTGTGGGCCGTGGTGAGCGGCTCCGCGGGCGGTAGGGTGGAAAGGACGGGTGTGCAAAGGCTAAGGAGAAAGCAGAGTATCAGGCTCCGCTTCAACAGGTGGATTTTGACCATTCTTCTCTCTTTGAGTTCAGACTTGCAAAGTTACGATTAAACTTTGAGCAAAACAAATAAAATACAGTTTATTTTTGGTTGTTTGGTTGTTTGGTCGTTTAGTCGTTTGGTTTTTTAGGAGTTTAGGAGTTTAGAAGTTTAGGAGTTTAGACATTACTATTGCGAATCATGGCCCAACGCCTCCGGAATTTCCAAACGACCAAACGACCAAACGACCAACCCCCCAAACGACCAACCCCCCAAACGACCAACCTCTATCTCCGAAAATGACATGGTCATTGTTTCCCTGCCACATAACTTTGCAAGGTCATCACAGACATATCCTTGCAGTCGTCTCACAATATCACCTTCATCAGAAAACAACCATGAACACCATCACCCGTTCGCAACCGCCATCTTCCGACCTCCTTCTCGCCGTGGCGATGCTATTCCTGCTGCTCCTCCTCGCCTCCTGCAAGTCGGCCAGCACGGTGGAGCGCTCCGTGATACGCGACACCGTGCGTGTCTTTCACACCGACACCGTATGCCGCCTCTCCACGGTCGTCCTTCACGACACCGTCCTGTCGGCTGTACACACCGTGCTTGTTGAGGACACCGCCGGTCATGTGCTTCACCGCTACGTCAACACCCATCACTACCACACACGTCATCACACCGACAGCATGCTGCTCTCGCAAGCACGGCGCGACACAGTGTATGTCGCTTCACGGCAACAGTTCAGGCGAGAGAGCAGACCCCGCCGCCCGCTGCGTGAGAGGCTCCGCTATGCCGCACTCGCCGTTGTCGTCATGCTGTCTCTATCATGCTTGGCCTTTGGGCTGTGGAGAAGGGCGCGTCAAAATGAATAGCAATCAAGAGCAATTATTTTTTACATTCCCTAAATTCCGCAGCACTATAGTTTAATCACTGAAGTTTTTCTACCCTTTGAAGCTGTAATTCAAATGATCATATTGTAGTGGATTGGCGCATCTTTTTCAAGTTTTTCTATCAAGAATTAGAGAATTTTAGAATTTGGGTGTCCAATTTGTGAGAACAAGAATGGCGGTGCAGCTTTGTAGAGACGTCACATTCCGCTCTTCTGGGATGAAGGATGAAATGTCGTGCAAACCGAATGCAATGAAACGTGTTTCGATTGCTGAGATGCAGCCGACATTCATTGGGTGAAACCCAATAA
>CADBLU010000005.1 GCA_902795605.1 uncultured Prevotellaceae bacterium
AACCCCAAGAGCGAGGAGTATGCCGAGCTGCTCACCGAGCTGCGCAAGAAGAAGGGCATGACCATCGAGAAAGCCCGCGAACTGGTGCGCAACCCGCTCTATCTGGGCTGCATGATTATCAAGACCGAGGGTGCCGACGGACAGATCTCGGGTGCGCTGAGCACCACGGGCGACACGCTGCGTCCCGCCCTGCAGATCATCAAGTGCTCGCCGGGCATCACCTGCGTGAGCGGTGCCATGTTGCTCATCACCAAACAGCCTCAGTATGGCGAGAACGGCATTCTCGTGGTAGGTGATGTGGCGGTGACGCCGATGCCCGATGCCGCACAACTCTCACAGATAGCCGTCTGTACGGCTCAGACCGCCAAGAGCGTGGCCGGTTTCGACGACCCGCGTGTGGCCATGCTGAGTTTCTCGACCAAGGGCAGCGCCTCGCATGAAGTGGTGGACAAAGTGATCGAGGCCACCCGTCTGGCCAAGGAGTTGGCTCCCGACCTGAAGGTGGACGGTGAGCTGCAGGCCGATGCCGCCCTTGTGCCGTCGGTGGGTGCCAAGAAGGCTCCGGGCAGCGAGATTGCCGGTAAGGCCAACGTGCTGGTGTTCCCCAACCTTGAGGTGGGCAATATCGGCTATAAGCTGGTGCAGCGCCTGGGCGACGCCGAGGCTCTCGGTCCCATCCTCCAGGGTATCGCACGTCCGGTGAACGACCTCAGCCGCGGCTGCTCCGTGGACGACATCTACAAGATGGTGGCCATCACAGCCTGCCAGGCCATGGATGCCAAGAAGTAAGCAGGTGGAAAAAATTATACGAACTTAACACGTATTCATCCAAACATTCGTATCATTATGAAAATATTAGTTTTGAACTGCGGTTCGTCGTCAATCAAGTATGCTCTCTACAACATGGACACCAAAGAGGTGATGGCCTCGGGCGGTGCCGAGCGTGTGGGCCTCGACGGCGCGTTTGTGAAAGTGAAACTGCCCGATGGTGAGAAACGCACCATCATGCACGACATACCTGAGCACACCGAGGGAGTGAAGTTCATCTTCTCGCTGCTCACCGATCCCGAAATAGGAGCCATCAAGGACCTGAAGGAGATCGACGCCGTGGGCCATCGCATGGTGCACGGAGGTGAGAAGTTCAACAAGAGCGTGCTACTCACCGAAGAGGTGCTCGATGCCTTCGAGGGCTGCATCGACCTTGCCCCGCTGCACAACCCCGCCAACCTGAAGGGTGTGCGCGCCGTGAGCGAGTTGATGCCCGGTCTGCCTCAGGTGGGTGTGTTCGACACCGCCTTCCATCAGACGATGCCGAAAAAGGCTTATATGTATGCCATTCCCTACCGCCTCTACAAGCAGTTTGGCGTGCGTCGCTACGGCTTCCACGGCACGAGCCACCGCTATGTGTCGCAGCGTGTGTGTGAGTTCCTCGACGTCAACCCCAAGGGCAAGCGCATCATCACCTGCCATATCGGCAACGGCGGTTCGATAGCTGCCGTGAAGGACGGCCAGTGTGTGGACACCACGATGGGCCTCACTCCTCTTGAGGGCCTGATGATGGGCACCCGCAGCGGTGACATCGACGGCGGTGCCATCACCTTCTTGGAGAAGAAGCTCGACCTGGATCCCGACGGCATGTCGAACCTGCTCAACAAGCAGAGCGGTGTGCTCGGCATCACCGAAGAGAGCAGCGACATGCGCGATGTGGAGAGTGCCGCCAGTGCCGGCAACGAGCGCGCCCGTCTGGCCCTCGACATGTATTTCTACCGCATCAAGAAGTATATCGGTGCCTATGCCGCCGCCATGGGTGGTGTCGACATCATCGTCTTCACTGCCGGTGTGGGTGAGAACCAGATGGACATGCGTGAGGAGGTGTGCAAGGGGCTGGAATTCCTTGGCGTGGAGTTTGACACTGAGCGCAACAAGACACGTGGCGAGGAGGCTGTCATCTCTGCCGAAGGTTCGAAGGTGACCGTGTGCGTCATTCCTACCGACGAGGAGCTGATGATCGCCACCGACACGATGAACCTGCTCTAAGAAAGATATTTCTTCCCTTATAACGAAAGCGGTGTGGGGCTTAGCTCCGCATCGCTTTTTGCGTGTCGCTCACTCCCAGTCGTCCAAGTGAGCGCTCTCTTTGACGGCTTTGGCGGTCTTTGCCGGCAGATGCGGGAAGAAGGTCATGCCCGTGATGCGCTCCACCTCCTTGATGCTGTTGACATAGAGGTCTTTCTTCTTGTTGCCGTCATTGTTGCGGCAGACGAAAGCGATTCCCTGAGGGTGGGCGCCGTCGAGGCACGCGATGACTTTGAAGAAGGCCTCGGGCACCACCACTTTGTTGTCGCCGATGGTGGTGTGCTGCTGTCTGAAGAGGATGGGACCGCAGACGATATACAGTCCGCCGAATTTCTCTGCCCACCGCCTGCAACTCATCTCTATCTGGTTCCAGGTGCCGGTGTTGAGGTTGGAGTGCTGCGGACAGCAGTTGGACAGGAGGAAGGTGTCGTACATGGCCTCGGCGTCCCATTTGTTGTCGCCTGCAGGGCACATGTGGCCGCGGGTCCAACCGCTCTTCCTGTAGTCGGCCGACGTGGCTCGAGGCCGTGGCACGTCGGGGTCTTCGTGCCACGCGTTTCCCGGCCTTTGGGCCTCTCCCCGTGTGTGCGCGGCGGTGAGGTGCCATGCCACCCAGTTGGGTATCTTGTTGTCTTTGTTGTAGGAGGCGATGTACCCGTGCCGATAGAGGATTTGCTCAGACACTCCCTTGAGTGGCAGCGGCAGGTCGATAAGGGTCTTTGGCTGTCGGGTGTCGACATGGGTCACCTTCTCCAATGCGTTCTCCGCATCGAAGAGTCCTGACCGCTTGCCCTCGTTTTTGCCAGCCACTCCCTTGCAGGAGGCAAAGGCAACAACGACAGACAGCATCAGCCATACCATCTTTATCATCCTGCCGTTCATCATCCTACAAAGATAGTGCAAACCGAGTGAAAAGCCAAATTTTATTTGAGCTTTTCCGAGGTGCCGCCTATCTTCGCGCAAGCAAAGTAGTGCAAACCGAGTGAAAAGCCAAATTTTATTTGAGCTTTTCCGAGGTTTTTTGTACGGACTTGCCGTAGGGACATGCTTTATGCATGTCCGTATTCAATGGATTGCTTCGCAAGAACCAACGGTCACTGTTCGCGAAGCGAGGGAAAGTAAATCCACGAGAAAATCAAATAAAAAAATCTTTCAAAAATGGATGTATCAACGTTTGATTTCGCAATAAAGATTTTTCGCAGAATTTTTTTATTTTTGATTTTCCATCCGATTTTTTGCGAAGCAATCACCTTCTGCCGATTGAAATATCACCAACGTTTGATTTGTCTGACTCTACGGACATACATAAAGTATGTCCCTACAGTTGCAACAGGCCATTTGGCGTGGTTGGAATGCTTTATGCATGTCCGCTTAGAAAATGAATCAAAATCTCCGTCCCCATGATTCACGTCCCCATGATTCATTTCTAAAAAAATCCATTTTTGGGGTGATGATTCTTCCGCGTCGGCTGTATATAAGATAAAACATCGAAAAAAATGAAAGAGAAAGAACGAATCCGCATGTTGCTCCACCCGGAGCGATACACCGATGAGCAACTCGATCAGATGCTCGACGAGCCCCCCATCCCAGTGCCCGATGTGGAGGATGAGTGGCAGCAATTGAAGGCCCGTCGCCATCATCGCAGGCATCACCATCCCATCTTGCGATGGGCGGCAACCATTGTTACCGTGGCAGCCCTCTCCGGCATCACATACGCCGCCATCTACCATATAATGAAGGCGAGCGAGGTGAAGGAGCAGACTCAGACCACCGCTTCGAAAGAGGCAGTGTCGCAGGAGGCTGAAAGCCAAGAGGTCACCTTAGGCGTGGCGCCGGCAGTGGAGCGGAACGACTCCGCAAGGCAAGACCGGCAGTTCAACAACGTGGAACTGCAACAGATCATGCGGCAGCTCAGCAGCGACTATGGTGTGAAGGTGGTGTATAAGAATGATGCCACACGTAGACTGCGCTTCTACCTGAAATGGGAGGCAGCCGACTCTCTCCAGGACATCCTCAACCACATCAACCATTTCGAGAAAGTGCACCTCACGCTTTCCGGAGAAACCATCACCATCGAATAGGCCATCACCATGAGACATATTTGCATTATCATCATGTGCCTCCTCGCCACGACAGCAAAGTCGCAGCAACTCACGCACGAATTCCGGAACACCTCGCTCTCGGAGGCACTCATCTGGATAGACAACGCACAGAATAATTATAAGATCAATTTCATCTTCGACGAGTTGGAGGATTTCACCGTCACCACCTCTCTCCGAAACACCCTGGTGAAGGACGCCGTCAGACAGGTGGTGGGCTTCTATCCCATGCGCGTGAACATTGAGGACAACGATATTTATGTGGAGTGTACCCAGAAGGCCGAGACAAAGGTCTCCGGTCATGTGGCCGACGAGAAAGGGCTGCCTCTTCCCTTTGCTACCGTCTCTCTGCTCGCCCCCAAAGACTCCGCCTTCATCTCCGGAGGCGTGAGCAATGAGAACGGCGACTTCGTCGTCCCATGTCAGCCGCAGCACGTCATCGTGAAGGTGACCTGCATAGGATACCAGACGGTGACGAGGAACGCGCCCGTGGGCAGACTGGGCACTATCACGATGAAGCCGGAGACTTATGTGGTGCAAGGGGTCACCGTCAAAGGCGAGATACCGCAATACAAGATGACCACCGGCGGCATGACGGTCGATGTGCAGCATTCCATCCTTCACGACGTGGGCACCGCCGACGACCTGCTCTCGATGATACCGATGGTGCAGGGGCGCGACGGCAAGTTCACCGTCATGGCAAAAGGCGAGCCTGAGATTTACATCAATAATAAAAAGGTGCGCAACGCGAGCGACCTGAAGCAGTTGAAGTCGGTAGACATCAAGAGTGTGGACGTGATCACCGCCCCGGGGGCAAAATACAACGCCGAGGTCAATGCGGTCATCCGCATCAAGACACTGAAGGCGCAGGGCGACGGACTGAGTCTGATGGCTACCAGTCAGACGTGGAAGAACAACACATGGAACAACTACGACGACCTGACGATGAAGTATCGCGTAGGCGGGCTGGAGGCTTTTGCCAACGTGGCACTCGACAACGGGCACTATAGCAATGACCAGGTCCTCGACCAGCAACTGCATATCAAAGTAGACCAGTTTGATGTTCACGCAGAACTGCCCGTGAGGAGCAGATGGACGACATTCCAATATCAGACGGGGCTGAGCTACGACTTCAGTGCCGACCATTCTGTCGGACTGAGTTTCTCGTCGCAGAAAATTCTGGATAGCAAATTCAAGACAGACATGGAGCAGCACTATCTGAAGAACGGGGCATATTACGGCGATGTCTTCCTGAAAACAGATATTGCCGAGGTAGACAAACCTGTGTGGGAACTGAACACCTACTATGCGGGGAAGGCGGGAAAATTAGGCATCGACCTGAACGCCACCTTGCTGCGGCGCGCCTCGGAAGACCATCTCAACCAGATGGAACTGAGCGAGAAACTCGGCGACCGCACCATTACCACCCTCAACAGCGAAGACCGCCGGATGGCGGCAGGCAAACTGGTGCTGACCTATCCCGTCTGGAAAGGCACGCTCAACGGAGGCTCAGAGGCTACGTCGACAAAGAGCCGTGGCCGCAACATCAACTGGGAGGGCATCATCCCCGAGGCCGACAACGAGATGAGAGAGAAGAACATCGCCGGTTTTGCCGAATACGAGATGCAATTAGGTCAGTGGCGCCTGAATGCGGGCCTGCGCTACGAGCATGTGTCGACAGACTACACCTCGCTTGGCGTCTGGCAGTCGGAGCCCAGCCGCACCTACAACGACTGGTTCCCCAACCTGTCGGCAGTCTGGCAGAAAGGCAAGTGGAGCGCACAACTCAGCTACGGCAAGCGTATTACCCGCCCACCTTACAATATGCTGAGTTCTGTCATCGTCTACGACAGCCGTATGTTCTATGAGGGCGGCAATCCGCTGTTGCGCCCCTCGATACGCCAGAGCATCGATTTCAACCTGACCTATTCGTGGCTGACTTTCGTCACCGGCTATACCCGTGAGCACGACCTGTTCTCACACATCGGCAGAGTGTATGACGAAGAGAACGAGATAGCCATCTTCCAACCCGCCAACTTCGACCATCAGGACCGTGTCTACGCCACTCTCGTCGCATCGCCCAAACTGGGCTTCTGGCAACCTACAGCCACGCTGCACTATTATCAGCAGATGTTTGACGCGGAGAAATACGGTGCGCCGAAAAAGCTGAACAAGCCCGAATTCAGTTTCGACCTGAAGAGTTGGTTCGTGATTGATCCCACAATGAAAGCCCTGCTGCATATCAGTTACACCGGCAGCAACCACTGGGCGTTTATGTATCGCGGCAGCAACTTCATGGTGAACGCCCGAGTGCAGAAAGAATTCCTGAAGGGACGGCTGTCGGCCACCCTTTATGCCAACGATATCTTCCGTACGTCAAAAAATGATGTGACCACATACTATGCCATCGGCAAAACAGCCCAGGACATCTACACCTACACACAGTGCGTGGGACTGACTCTGAGCTATAATTTCAACGCCACCCGCTCGAAATACAAAGGCACTGGCGCTGGAAACGAAGAGAAGACCCGCCTGTGACAGGTAGGTCCTCTCTCCGGAGCTGCAAAATCTGTTGTTCCACCTTCAACCGGAAATCCCAGGAATCATCGTGCTCCTGGGATTTCCGGTCTTTATATGGCTTCTGTGGAGTCGATAGCCTATCTCACCACTTGCGTGAACTCAGGCTTTGCGCCTGGTTCCTTCCCCACAATCACATAGATGGTGGAGGTGGACTCGGCTCCGTTGGGACCGCGGCCCTTGACGATGAACTGATAGTCGGTGCCGTCGGGTGTCTCGCGCTTACCCACGGTCGACGGAGTGCCGAGCGGGAACTGGTAACTGGAGCAGGCGGCGTCGAAGATGGCCTTTTCGGCATCGGTCACGGGCTGTTGCGCCGAATAGTCGGGCAAGGGAGCCACAGTGCCTTTCTTGTATCCGTTTGCCTTCAGGAACCTATCGAGCTCCTTGCTCGCTGCCGCCACCCTGGCCGTGCGCACACCATAGCCTTCCTTGATGATCGCTTTGGGTAATGCTTTCTTCAATGCCTCGGACGAGGTGTTCAGGCCACCGCTGCCGAAAGTGCAGAACGGGACGATGGTCTTCCCTGCGAAGTCATATTTCTTGACGATAGAGATGATGGGCGTGGCATAGGTGCCGAACCAGATGGGGTAGCCGAGGAAGATGACGTCGTAGTCGGAGATTTTCTTCTTCAGCGGTCTGAGCTCAGGTCCCTCGCCGCTCTGCATCTCGCGCTGGCCGCGTTGCATGGTCTCTTGGAAATTTCCGGTGTAGGGTGTGACGGCCTCGATGCATTCGATGTCGGCGCCGAGCTGTTTCTGCAGCTCTTCCGCCACGGTCTTGGTGGAGCCTGTCTCTGAGTAGTAAAGCACCAGTTTTTTCTGCGCATGACAAGGGCAGAAGGTCGCAATCATTGCGATTGATAATAATAGGGTTTTCATGATTTATTGATATTTGAATAGTTGAGATAATCATCTATGAATTCTAGGAGTTCTAGGATTCCTAGGACTCCTAGGAATACTAGGAAAACTAGAGCTTCTAGAAAATCCAGCAGCCAGCGCCTATTCTATGATCAGGCGGCGGTTCTTCGGATATTTCACGCGATATTGCAGCAGCAGTTCCTTTTGCTCGTTGGGCTGGAGGTTGATGAGCCAGGTGACGGTGCTCTTTTCCTTGTCGAGGGTGCCGTTGCTCAGTTCCTCGGTGGTCACGGTGATGCCGGAGTTCTGCGAGACGGGTATCTGGTCCTTGAGCGTCATGGTGATGGCCTCGTTGCGGGTGTTCTTTACCGTGATGCGCCATGCCATGACTTGTTCCTGATGCGAAGTGAGGAGTTTGCGCGTGGACTTGTCCGCCACCTTGGTGCGTTGGATGCGGATGCCGTTGTCGCGTCCCAGTGAGAAATGGAGGGTGTCGCTGGGCACGGTGGGGTCGATGATGGTCTTTCCTACGAAGGAATTGTCGAAATAGACGTTGGCCTCGCCTTCGAGCAGGCTGTAGGTGTCCCATCCGGTGGCGTCAGCCACAAGGAAGGCCTCCTTGTCGGCTCTGGGCACACCCACATACTGGTAGGCGGCGGGCAACTGGTAGCGTGCGATTTCGGTGACGGTGACCTTGCCGTTGGAGAGCAGGGTGAGTGGCTGCTTGATGTCGAACTCATAGCCGAAGAGCGCTTTCTGCTCCTGCACGTCCAGCATCTCGCTCTCGTCGAGAGCCTCTACCATGGGCTCTTCCCTTGTTAACGTCGCCTTTCTGCTGCTGTTGCTTTCCAGAGCGGAATTTGTCTGTCGCTTGTAGGCTCTGTCTTGTGCGGCACCCGCTCCGTATGCAATAACGACTTCGTCAAGCTTCACGTCGTCTTCTCTCATCTTGACATTCAATGTCGGACTGGTCACTCGCTTCGTTTGCTGGGCGTATCCGATATAGGCGAACGTCAGCTGCCTCTTGTCCTTGGGCAGTGTGATGGAGTAGCGGCCCTCGAAGTCGGTCACCGTACTGAGTTTCGTCCCTACGACCGTCACCGTGGCGCCGATAAGCGGACTGCCCGTCTCGTCGGTCACCCGTCCCGACACACCGCTGTCTTCGTCGCTCTGGTCGTAGCGTGGCGCCTGACGGCCATAATCGAGCCAGTAGGTGCGTAGCTCGGGGGCGACGTTCGAACGGTTGGGATTGGCGGAGGAGAGCGTCACCGGCACCTTGTCCCATTTCTCTTTCGTGTTTTGGAAGACATTGGCCTTATAGGAGAGTTGCAAGGGCTGCGACGTGCTCTCCGACCTGACGTCGTAGGTGGGATACCATCCGGCGTTCTTCACATAATAAGTGATATCGAACTCCGCGCGGCAGGCCTGGGGAACTTCCACTTTCACGTCGGCCTCGGTGACGGTGGTGAGCTTCAGGTGCGCGATGGAGTCGGCGGTTTCCGCCAGGCGTTTCCTCTCCTCGGAGGCTTTCTGCAAATCCTCGTCGATAGAGATGATTTTCTTTTTCAGGGTGAGGAGCTCTTGCGAGTAGTAGGTGTTGAGTTCCTTGATGCCGGCGAGTGGCGTGACTGCCGTGCGGTTGCCCACGGAGCAGTTGGTCTTCACCATCTCCAGCTGCGACTCCACCACTTCACGCTGGGCTTGCAACTGATGTATCTGGTCGTCGGCCGCCTTCACCTTCTGCTGCGCTGCTTTGAATGCCTGCACCTGTCTCGCGCTGTCGGGATGGGCTTTGCGGTAGTTCACCCCGATGACGGTGAGTTTGCCACGGGCTTTCAATTGCAGGCTTTTCGTGTCGGCATACGGGGAGATTCCAGTGAATGTGATGACCTGCTCGCCTGCCGTGAGGTTGAGAGACATCGACCGCTCCACTTGTGCGCCGTTGGTGAAAACGGTCACATGCTTGATGGGAGGCTCATGCTTTTCGGCGGCAGACATGCGGATTCCTGCCAAGAGGATAGCCATGATGAATAGGATTCTTGTTTTCATAAGCGGTGTTTTTTGTGTCAATTTCTCATGCAAATATATTCAAAGAAGGGTAAAGTGCAAAACAAAACCTTATCAGACGCTTACTTTTTATGTAAAAATATGATTTCTCACAAATATTCATCATTTTTTAAGAATCTTTTCCCAAAATATAACAGTTCAGCGATTATTGCTTTTAACGCGTAATCGACTTTGTCGCTTTCATAAAAGTCACCAAGTTTTGTATGTCTATAAGTAAAAATTTTCGAATAATTATATGGTAATTATATGTTTTATAATGTTCGTTGAATGGTTTCCCAAAATTCCGCGAAAGACTCTTGAAGGCCGTTGGACGGCGGTGGCATCAAAAGCAGAAGATTCAAAAAACGGGGGAGTGGCACTCTCACGAGCCTCACTCCCCCTCCAAAAAACTTGATTCTACAAACCTGATTTTGATGTCTATATTGCTTCCTATTGATAAGATTATAGTGCAAAAATACTATATTTGATGCAAAGTGGCAAAAACAATCAACAAACGGCGAGATTTCCTCGGTGAAAACGTGCCTTTTTATTTGTCAAGGCCGGCTCTCGCCCTCCACATACTCCTCGAGGAAGATGTGCTCGCCGTCGTAGACGACATAGGTAAACTGCCATATCCAGTCGCCGATAATCATCATGCGTGTCTTGCGCGAGAGCATCAGGTCGAGTTCGATGTGGCGGTGGCCGTAGATGAAGTAGTCGATGTTCTTGTGGGTCTTCATGTAGTCCTTGGTATAGAGCACCAGGTGCTCCTTTTCCTCACCCATATAGCCGGGCTCCTTGCCGTCGGCGTGCTTCAGCCGGCTGTGCTTGGCCCAGTTGAGTCCGAGCGACATGCCCCACCGTGGGTGGATGGCGTTGAGGAGCCGTTGGCATGTGCGGTTGTGGAACATCCATTTCAGCAACTTGAATTTCCTGTCGGGGTCGCCGAGCCCGTCGCCGTGCGCGAGATAGAACACCTTGCCGTAGATCTCGGTGGTGATGGGCTTGTGGTGGACGATCATGCCGCACTCTTCCTCCAGATAGCCATAGGTCCACAGGTCGTGGTTGCCGGTGAAGAAGTGGACCTCGACCCCCATGTCGGTGAGTTCGGAGATTTTGCCGAGAAAGCGTGTGAATCCCTTGGGCACCACATATTTGTATTCGTTCCAGAAGTCGAACATGTCGCCCAGCAGGTAGACGGCGGCGGCTTTGGTCTTGATGCTGTCGAGGAACCTCACGAGTCTGCGCTCCTGAGTGCGCCCGTGCTCAATGGCAAGCGATCCCAGGTGTGCGTCGGACAGGAAATAGACGTTTTTGTTCATGTCTCAGGCAAATCCTAATTCCACACGTGCTTCTTCGCTCATCATGCTTTGGTCCCAGGCGGGCTCAAACACCAGCTGCACGTTGGCGGAGGTCACTCCCTCGAGTGCTTCCACCTTCTGCCTGACATCCTCGAGGATGTATTCGGCGGCAGGGCAGTTGGGGGCGGTGAGCGTCATGTCGATGTCGAGCACTCCCTCGTCGCTGAGTTCGATGCGGTAGATGAGTCCCAGTTCGTAGATGCTCACGGGGATTTCGGGGTCGTAGACAGTGCGGAGCACGTCGACGACTCTTCCCTCGAGCGCGTATTTCTCTTCTTGTGTCATGTATGCGTGTGTGTGGTTTTTATATTCAGCAGTCGGGGTGTCTCATTCGGCGGTGGGCTTGCGTACGGTCTTTCCCAGTACGACGGCAGCCGCCACGAGTGCGCCGGTCTCTTGCAGTCTCCCGGCAAACTTCCCCATACTTCCTCCGGTGGCCATGATGTCGTCGAAGAGGAGCACCAGGCGGCCGTTGAAGAAGTCGGCGTCGAAGGCGTATTGCGGCAGGTGCGAGTCGCCCAGATGTTCCGGGTCCTGGTCGGCCACCACGTGGATGTGCTCATAGGCGTTGGTCATTCCCGTGTCTTGAGCGACGAGCTGTGCGAACTCCTCGAAGCGTGCCCTTGTCTTCTCTGCCGTGGAGGCGGGGATGCATGCCAGGGTGAGCATGGGCAGGCACTCGCCGAAGGTGTCGTTGAGCAGGCGTGTGAAGAGGGCGATGGCTTTCTCCATGGCTTGCCGGTGTGAGATGGGGTCGGTGAGCTCGGAGTTGTTTTTGAAGTTGAAAATCATCTCACGGTTGTCCCATTCCTCGTTGGAGAGGCTGTAGGAGCCATAGGCGTTGTAGGAGTGGTAGTCTACGAGCTGCTTGTAGGGGATACCGCTCTCTAAAGTGTCCCAGGTGGCGGTGAGCGCTCTCAGTCTCTCGAGGTCCTGGGGTGTGTAGGGATGAGTGTTCTCGTTCATTGCTTTGTCGTGGATAGATGTGATCGGGCATCTTGGCGCCGTCTGCAAATATAAGGCATTTTTTGTGTAAATGCAAGAAAAAGTCGGAAAAAGCGTCCTTGTGTGCTCACTTCACCACATGAGTGCCGAGTGCGAAGGAACTTTCCATGTTTCCTGTAAACTCGATGACGTCGGTTTTAGCCGACAGATTGTCGAGCATGTTGACGATGACGGCTTCTTGCGAACAAGGTTTCACGGGCGAGCCGTATTCCAGTTCGCCGTGGTGCGCCAGCACGATGTGCGTGATGTAGTTGGTCTCTTCTTCGCTCACGCCGCGCCGCAGGAGTTCGGTGTAGAGCCTGTTGGCCGAGATGAAGATATGCCCGAGCAGGTATTTGAGTTGCTGGGTCTCGCCGTCGGGCTTGTACTCATACACCTTGCCGTAGTCGTGGAAGAGGATGGCGATGATGCAACGCTCGATTTTGATGGGGTAGGGCAGGCAGGGGGCCAGTCCTTCGAGCATGTGCAGCATCTGGTAGGTGTGGTTGAGCAGTCCGCCCTTGAAGGCATGGTGGATATTGGTGGCGGCAGGGTATTTGGAGTAGGGTGCGTAGAGTGTGGCGGCAAATTCGCTGATGAGAGGTGTGAGGGTGGTGTCGGTGCACTGTGCGACGAGGTGGTTGACGCATTGGTCCCACAGTTCGCGCTTCACGGGTCTGGGCAGGAGGCGGTAGAGAGGGTGCGTCTCTTCGGGCATGACGCCCGGTCTCATGTCTGCCTTCCGTGCCGAGCGCTTGCCGTCGTTCTCCTGTATGTTGGTGAACGACACGAGCTGTCCCACCTGTGGAGGGTCGGAGGGCGTGACGTCCCATACGGCGATGGTGGCCTCGCTGTCGGCGTTGCGCAGTTTGAGAGAGCAGTAGGGGCTTCCGAGGCGTGTGGTGCTGTTGGTGCGCCCTACGACGATGTAGTCATTGGTGTCTGGCATGTCGATGTGTCGTTTTAAGGTTATGGGCAGCTTAGAGCCTGCCATGCTCGTGGTAAGAATAGAAATTGCCGTCGGTGACGATGACGTGGTCGAGCATGTGGATGCGCATGATCTCGCAGGCTTTCTTCAGCCGTTGCGTGATGCGGTCATCGTCGGCACTGGGGTGGGCGTTGTTGCTGGGGTGGTTGTGGGCGAGGGCGAGGACGGTGGCGTTGGCCAGGACGGCGAGTTTCATGATCTGTCTCACGTCGACGGCGGTCTCGCTGATGCCCCCGCTGGAGATGCGCTCGGTCTTGATGAGTTTGAAGTTCTGGTTGAGCAGGAGCACCCATGCCTGTTCGATGTCGAGGTCTTGCATCTTGGGGTGCATGAGGTCATAGATGTCGCTGGCCGATTGGACCGATTCCCGCTTCATGGCTGTCTCGGTCTGGCGGCGCTTGCCCAGCTCGCATGCGGCGAGGATGCTGATGGCCTTTGCCTCGCCGATGCCCCGATAGTCCATCAGTTCCTGCAGACTTTTCTTGCCCAGTGTGTTGAGGTTGTCGCCGCAGTCGTTGAGGATGCGTTTCATGAGGTCCACGGCGCTCTCTTTGGCGGAGCCCGAACCGATGAGGATGGCGAGCAGTTCGGCTTTTGAGAGTGCCTCTGCTCCCAGGGCCATGAATTTCTCGCGTGGCCTGTCCTCCTCTGCCCATTGGTTGATGCTGAGTTTCTTGTCCATCTTGTCGCACAGTCGCTTGTTTGCTATCCGTCAGCCTATGACGTCATTGGTAGAAGTTCTTCTCGAAGGCCTGGAACTCGTCTTTCCTCAGCACGCAGCGCTTCCACCATGCCTCGATGAAACCGGAGCCATAGCCCATCAGTTGCACGAAAGCGGCGGGCACGGAGAGCAGTCCCACCTTGAGGCTCTTGTTGCTGACGGCCGAGTCGATGAGGATGAGCAGGCTGTAGAGGAGGATGGGGATCCATGGGATGGCGCACACGAGATACCATCGGTGGAAATGGGCAGGGTCGTAGTGCATGAGTGCCCTCCCCACTGCCGAGATGAGGATGAGCGTCGTGACGCCGACGGTGAAGACGGTGGGCAGCAGGTGCACCACTTTGAGCGACTCAGGGTATTTCTTGAAGAGGTTGATGCGCGCGATGCCGCTGTTGTATACCTGCTTGAAGAACTTGCGGAAGTCGGTGCGGCGCTTGTGCCATACCCATGCGGAAGGGAAGAGGCGGCACCGGAGTCCGGCTTTGAAGATGCGGATGCTGAAGTCGATGTCCTCGCCGAACCGCATCTTGGAGAAGCCTCCGAGGCGCAGGTATTCCTTGCGCCGTATGCCCATGTTGAACGACCTCGGGTAGAACTTGTCGAGCTTCTTCTTGCCGCCCCGGATGCCTCCGGTGGTGAAGAAGCTGGTCATGGAATAGGAGATGGCCTTCTGCACGTCGGTGAACGACTCATGGGCGCTGTCGGGACCTCCGAAGGCGTCGGCCTCGCTCTCGGCGAGTTCGCGGTCGACGGCTTCGATGTATCCCGGCGGCAGCACCACGTCGGAGTCGAGGATGATGAGGTATTCGCCATGGGCGCGCTCCGCCCCGTAGTTGCGGCTCTGCCCCGGCCCAGAGTTGGGCTTGGCGTAGTAGTGGATGTCGAGGCGTTGCTTATATTTCCCGCACACCTCCTCGCAGGATACAGAAGACCCGTCTTCCACCACCACGACCTCGAAATCACGGGAAGTCTGAGTGGTGAGGCTCTCAAGGAGCTCATCCACTTCGTCAGGGCGGTTGAAGACGGGCACTATAACGGAGTATTTCATCTCCTCGACACTTTGTGTCTTTTTAGGTGTGTTCGCTTTATTCTTTCATGCGCTGCAGGTAGCTTCCGTCGCGGGTGTCGACCTGGATGAGGTCGCCTTCGTTGACGAACAGCGGCACGCGCACCTCCACGCCGGTCTCGAGTGTGGCGGGCTTGGTGGCATTGGTGGCGGTGTCGCCCTTGATGCCCGGCTCAGAGTGGGTGATGCGGAGGACGGTCTTCACCGGCATCTCAGCATAGAGGATGGTGTTGGTGTCGGCGTCGCTCACCACGTCGACGATGTCGCTCTCTTTCATGAAGTCGACACCGGTGATGAGTTCGCGTGCGATAGGAATCTGGTCGTAGGTCTCCTGGTTCATGAAGATGTAGTCCTCACCCTCGAGATAGAGGTACTGGTAGGGGCGGCGCTCCACTCTCACGTCCTCGAGCGACTCACCGATGTTGAATCTCTTCTCGAGTACGCGTCCGCTCACTACGTCTTTGAGTGTGGTACGCATGATGGTGTTGCCCTTGCCCGGCTTCACATGGAGGAAGTCGATGCAAAAATACAGCTTGCCGTCCATACGGATGCAAGTTCCTTTTTTGATGTCTTGTGATTTGATCATTGTGATAAATATTGAAATGTTGATTTAAATACCCTTTAATCAGGTGCAAAGTTACGCAAAATCTTGAAAAAAACTCACGTAAGGTCTAAAAATCTCGTAAATTCTTGGTGGTTTGAAAAGAAATGAGTACTTTTGCACCCCAAAGTTGAGAAAAACGATAAATAAAATAGTAAGAAAATGAAAAGAACATTCCAGCCCCACAACCGTAGGAGAGTCAACAAGCATGGCTTCCGTGAGAGGATGTCTACAAAGAACGGCCGCCGCGTGCTGGCATCACGCCGCGCCAAAGGTCGCAAGAAGTTGACAGTTTCCGATGAGCACCACGGCAAGTAAGCCGCGGCACACAAAGAAGACAAGAGCAGGAAGGGGCACAGCGCTTTCCTGTTTTTTTGTGCCGGCAAGTGAGGGAAAAGAAAAAAAACGGTTTTTTGTTTTGTCTTTCCCCCTTTTTGTGCTAATTTTGCCCTTTCAAGAGGAACGCGTGCCTTCGCGGGTGCGAAAACAACATCACATTACGACATGACAGCAAAGAAATTCTTCAGCAAGATCATCAGTCCCTATCTGTGGCTCAATCTTTTGGCCATGGCTATCATTGTGGTCTTGCTGTCGTTGGGCCTCAGATACGGGCTTGATCTCTACACCCATCACGGTCAGACGGTAGAGGTGCCGTCGATCATCCACAAGAGTTACAATGACGCCGAGGAGATGCTCGACAAGGTGCATCTCAATATCGTGGTGAGCGACACCGATTATGTGAAGACGCTCCCGCCCGACTGTGTGCTCGAGCAGTCGCCCCTGGAGGGCGACATCGTGAAGCCCGGGCGTATCGTCTATGTGAAGATCAACGCTCCGCACACCCCGCGGCGTCCCTTGCCCGACGTGATTGACAACTGCTCGCTGCGCGACGCGCAGTCGAAGTTGGCCGCCATGGGCTTCCTTCTCGGCGAGCCGGAGTATATCCCCGGTGAGCGCGAGTGGGTCTACGGCATCAAGTGTCAGGGCAAGCAGTTGGCTACCGGCGACCGCGTGTCGATAGAAGACGAACTCATCATGCAGGTGGGCGACGGCCGCCGCGACATGGGGCAGTCGGTCACCTATGTGGATAGCAACACCTACGATTTCGGCGAGGAAGAAGAGGAGGAGGAGACGAAGCCCGCCAAGTCGCGTCCGCACTACAAGCGCCAGACAGAGGTCCACGAGGAGTCGTCGGGCCATTCCGAGTCTGTGCCCACGACGAGTGTCTCCACCGTGCAGACGCCCATCGACATCCCCACTGTGCAGACGGCTCCGTCGGTGCCCTCCGCTCCCAAGCCCGTGAAGACCGAGTGACGCCGGTCAGACGAGGATTCTCCTTACAGAAACATTCACTATGGAAGAGTTACCCTTCGATCCAGAGGAACTGGAAGATGAGTCGCCACAACTCTATGAGCACCACCGTTTTGTCGTAGATAAAGGGCAGGTGCCTGTCCGCATCGACAAGTATATGTGTGAGAAACTCACACACTCCAGCCGCAACCGCATCCAGAAGGCGGCTGAGGCTGGTTTCGTGCATGTCAACGACCGGCCGGTGAAGAGCAACTACAAGGTGCGTCCCGGCGACGTGGTGACGCTGATGCTCGACCGCCCCCGCTTCGAGACGACCATAGAGCCCGAGGACATCCCCCTCGATATCGTCTATGAGGACGACGAGGTGATGGTGGTCAACAAGCCCGCCGGCATGGTGGTGCATCCAGGCTGCGGCAATTTCAGCGGCACCCTCATCAATGCCGTCGCGTGGCATCTGCGCGACCTTGAGGGCTATGACCCCAACGACCCTGAGGTGGGACTCGTCCACCGCATCGACAAGGACACCACCGGTCTGCTCGTGGTGGCCAAGACGCCTGAGGCGAAGAGCCGTCTGGGTGTGCAGTTCTTCAACAAGACCACCCACCGCAGCTATCTGGCCATCGTGTGGGGCAACTTGGTGGAGGACACCGGGCGCATCGAGGGCAACATCGCCCGCGACCCGAAAGACCGGTTGCGCATGACCGTCATGCCCCCCGACTCGGAGGTGGGCAAGCCCGCCGTCACCCACTACCGCGTGGTGGAGCGGCTTGGATACGTCACCCTCGTGGAGTGTGTGCTTGAGACGGGCCGCACGCACCAGATACGCGCCCACATGCGCCATATCGGGCATCCTCTTTTCGGTGATGAGCGCTACGGCGGCACCGAGATCTTGCGCGGAGAGAGGAGCACCACCTACAAGGCATTCATCAGCAACTGTCTGAAGGTGTGCCCGCGTCAGGCCCTCCATGCGCAGACGCTGGGCTTTGTGCATCCCCGCACGGGCAAGCAGATGGACTTCACCTCGCCGCTGCCCGCCGACTTGTCCGCGCTCATCGATAAGTGGCATGTATATATGAAAGGCAACGAGTATAAGTCGGGCCTTTATGAATCGTAACAGCAACTATATAATATATATTATTAAGGTATAATGAAGAATCAATCAAAGAGAACCATTGCCATCGTCTGCGGCGGCGACTCGTCGGAGCACGACGTGTCGCTTCGCTCAGCCCAAGGCCTCTACTCGTTTTTCGATAAGCAGAAATACAACGTCTATGTGGTGGACATCAAGGATAACGACTGGCATGTGAACCTGTCGGACGGCACCACGTCGAAGATTGACCGCAACGATTTCTCCTTCGTGGAGAATGACGAGGTGAAACATTTCGACTACGCCTATATCACCATCCACGGCACCCCGGGCGAGAACGGTATCCTGCAAGGCTATTTCGAACTCATCGACCTGCCCTACAGCACGAGCGGTGTGCTCGTGGAGGCGCTTACCTTCGACAAGTTTGTGCTCAACCAGTATCTGCGCACCTATGGGGTGAGTGTGGCCGAGAGCCTGCTCATCAGGCGAGGCTATGAGCATCTGGTGAGCGACGACGACATCATGTCGCGCGTGGGAATGCCCTGCTTCGTGAAGCCCGCCAACGACGGCAGCAGCTTCGGCGTGTCGAAGGTGAAGAACATCGACCAGTTGGCTCCCGCCGTGCGCAAGGCCATGATGGAGAGTGACGAGGTGATGGTGGAGCAATATCTCGACGGGATAGAGATCTCGATAGGATGTTACAAGACCAAAGACAAATCCGTGGTGCTGCCCGCCACCGAGGTGGTGACGCACAATGAGTTTTTCGACTATGACGCGAAATACAACGGTGAGGTGGAGGAGATCACTCCTGCCCGTATCCCCGACGATGTGGCGCGCCGTGTGGCCGAGGTGACGAGTGCCATCTACGACATCCTCCACTGCAATGGCATCATCCGCATCGACTATATCCTGACCAAGAACGCTGAGGGCGGCATGAAGATCAACATGCTGGAGGTGAACACCACGCCTGGCATGACGCCCACCAGCTTTATCCCACAGCAGGTGCGTGCCGCCGGCCTCAATATGTCCGACGTGCTCACCGACATCGTGGAGAATCAGTTCTAAGCATTTCCCGGCAGAGCGCCGGCTCACCCCAACCCCACTATCCCTATGAGAACACCAGAGAAATTCGACTCCATCAGGCCTTTTGAGCCTGAGGAACTGCCCGAGGTCTACGACCGGCTGCTCGCCGACCCTGGCTTCCGCCAGGTGCTGGCCTATCTCTATCCCGGTGTGCCTGTGGAGGCCATCGGCTATAAGATGCGGCAGTGTGCCACCAGCCTCGACTTCCAGAAGGCCTTCTGCTATGGCTTCCTCGAGCAACTCCTGGCCAAGGCCAGTACGGGATGCGAGATGGACACCACGGCCATCGACGTGACCCGCCGCTACACCTTCGTGAGCAACCACCGCGACATCGTGCTCGACTCGGCCCTGCTCGACAAACTGCTCATTGATGCCGGTTTCTCCACCACCTGCGAGATCGCCATCGGCGACAACCTCCTCTCCCTGCCGTGGGTGAGAGACCTCGTGAGGGTCAACAAGTCGTTTATCGTGGAGCGGGGACTGCCGCCGCGGCAGATGCTTCTGGCCAGCCGTCTCCTCTCTGAGTATATGCACTTTGCCGTGGAGGGGAAGAACGAGAACGTGTGGATAGCGCAGCGCGAGGGGCGTGCCAAGGACTCCGACGACCGCACCCAGCCGGCCATCCTGAAGATGATGGCCATGGGCGGCGAGGGCTCTATGGCGGAGCGCCTGCTGCAGTTGCACATCGTGCCGCTGTCCATCTCCTATGAATACGACCCTTGCGACTATCTGAAAGCCAAGGAGCTCCAGCAGCGTCGCGACACCGAGCATTTCCGCAAGGCTCCCGGCGACGACGTGCTGAGCATGCGCACGGGCATCATGGGCTACAAGGGCGGTATCCATTACCACTGTGCCCCGTGCATCGACGGCTATCTCAGCACGTTGGCCGATGTGCCCAAGGCGGAGTTGCCCGACCTCGTGGCCGCCCATATCGACCGTGAGATACACCGTCACTACCGGCTCTATCCTTCCAACCTCATCGCCCTCGACCTGCAGGAAGGCGCTCGCAGCCATGCCTCCGGATATACCGAAGAAGAGAAGGCGATGTTTGAGGCTTATATTGACCGGCAGTTGGCTAAGATTGACTTGGAGCATCCCGACCTGCCTTTCCTGAGGGAGCAGATGCTCACGATGTATGCCAATCCGGCCCGAAACCATTTCGCTTCTCTATGAGAAGGTTTCTCAGGAAAGTGATATGGGGCATGGCGCTGCTGAGCATGGCGGCGTCGTGCTCGGTCGACGACTACGAGAGTGGCGACGGCGAGCACTCCTATCTCGTGGCCGACTTCTCCATCGCCCACTCCGGACAGTCCAAGCAACTGCTCAACGCGATGACCGACGACGGCGACTCGCTCGTCTTCGACTCGCCGCTGGAATGCAGTTGGGCTGTCACGCCCGACTCCTCCTACCGCGCGCTCGTCTACTACAGCCGTGAGTACGGCGCCGGCACGCGGGTGCGTGGCATCGCGGCCCACCAGGTGCTGGTGCTGCGGATACCTGCGGAGCAGCCGTCGGAGATGCATGCCGACCCTGTGACGATGGAGAGTGCCTGGGTGAGTGCCGGGGCGCGCTATCTCAACCTCGGCCTGTATGTGAAGACGGGCAAGAGCAGTGGGTCGAACGCCAAGCAGACGCTCGGGGTGGTCCGCGACACTGTCGTGACCCTCGACAACGGCACCAAAGAGCACCGGTTGCGGCTTTTCCACAACCAGAACGGGGTGCCCGAATATTATTCCAGCCGGGTGTATGCCACCATTCCCACCGGCGATATCCCCGCAGGCGACATCGTCAGACTTGAGGTGTGCACCTACGAGGGTGTCGTAGTGAGGTATTTCAATTACTGAGCCGCCAGCCGACGGCTCAGTTTCTCAAGCATATCGGTGGTCATTGAACGGATGTCGTAGATGGGTGCCCAGCCCCATTCGCGGCGCGCGCAGGTGTCGTCCATCCTGTCGGGCCACGACTCCGCGATGCTCTGCTTCAAGGGGTCGACGTCGTATTCCATCTCAAAGTCGGGCTTGTGCTTCTTGATCTCCGCATAGATGGTCTCCGGCGCGAAACTCATCGCTGCCACGTTGAAGCCGTTGTGGTGCACCAGACGGTCGGGGTTGGCCTCCATGAGTGTGATGGCGGCCTTGAGCGCGTCGGGCATGTACATCATATCCATCAGCGTGCCCTCGCGGATGGGACAGACGAATTTCTCTCCTTTCACGGCAGCATAGAAGATGTCGACGGCATAGTCGGTGGTGCCTCCTCCCGGCGGGGTGATATAAGAGATGATGCCCGGAAAGCGCACCGACCGTGTGTCGACGCCGTATTTATGGAAAAAATAGTCGCTGAGCAGTTCGGTGGTCACCTTCGACACACCGTAGATGGTGCGAGGACGCTGGATGGTGTCTTGCGGCGTGCGCACATGGGGAGTGCTCAGTCCGAACGACCCTATGCTGCTCGGCGTGAACACGGCGCAGCGGTGCAGGCGTGCCGCCTCGAGCACGTTCCACAGTCCGTCGATGCCCACCCGCCATGCCAGGCGCGGCTTGTGCTCGGCCACCACGGAGAGCAGGGCCGCCAGGTTGTAGATGGTGTCGATGTCGTATTTCCTCACGGCCTCTGAGATCATCTCGCCGTCGGTGACGTCGGCCATTGTCGACGGACCGCTCTCGAGCAACTCGCCTTTCGGTTCGGCACCCGTGATATATCCTGCCACTACATGTTGGTAGCCATAGCGTCTTCTCAGTGCCATGGTCAGTTCGGAACCTATCTGTCCGGTAGAGCCGATGATCAGTATGTTTTTCATAACGCTTTGAGTTTGTGTTGTCGTTTCGTACTGCAAATAAAGCAATTTTTTTTGAATCGGGACTCGCAAACGAATAAAAAATGCATAATTTTCTCGATTTTGTGAAAAAAAGCCCCCTCAGGCGCACCGTTTATGGAAAATAATTGCTTACTTTGTGTGGTATAATCATCATTTGTTAACTAACGAGACTATGTTTGGAAAAATGCAACAACATCTCAGCGAACAGATAGCCGAGATTCGAAAGGCGGGTCTTTACAAGGAGGAGCGGCTCATAGAGAGTCCGCAGCGCGCCGCCATCAGTGTGAGAGGAAAGGAAGTGCTCAATTTCTGCGCCAACAACTATCTGGGGCTCTCCGACCATCCCCGGCTCATCGAGGGAGCGAAGCGGATGATGGACGAGCGGGGCTTCGGCATGTCGTCGGTGCGCTTCATCTGCGGCACCCAGGACATCCACAAGCAGCTGGAGGCCCGGATCGCCCGGTTCGTGGGCCAGGAGGACGCCATCCTCTACTCCTCCTGCTTCGACGCCAACGGCGGCCTCTTCGAGACCATCCTGGGGCCCGAGGA
>CADBLU010000006.1 GCA_902795605.1 uncultured Prevotellaceae bacterium
CATCTGTCGCGGGCTCTGCCCTGTCTGCATCACGCGGTTGAGATAATAAAGCACCATGTCGCAATTGAACATCTTCGGGTCGGTTTCCACCACATCCTCCGAGAAGCAGTATCCGTCATACCAGGGTTTCATCTCGTCGATGAGAGTCTCCTCGTCATGTCCTTGGAACCTGCCCACGCTCTTGTAGTAGCGGATGATGCCGCGCACGTCCTCTTCGGAGAATCCGAGCATCATGTTGAACTCCGGCCGCATGGAAATGTTGGAGGCGATGTTGAAGCCCGAGGTGAGGTCGTCCATCGTCACGGGCGAGACACCCATCATGAGGATGCGTGAGAAGGTGGGCTTGTACTGCTTGAAGGTCTCTCGGTAGAAACCAGAGGCATGTGTCAGTCCGTGGTAGATGGCCTCTCTCTCCTCATTGAGCACCGTATTCGTGAAGTTGTCATACTCGTCGATGATAAGGTAGAGGTCATGACCGAGGATTTTCGCCTGAATATTGATATAGTTGAGCTTTGCCCTGGCGTTGTCAAGCCTCCTCACTTCCTCCACGAAGTCTTCTGCGTAGTATTTCGCATACTGCGTGGCGAAGGCATCGAGCATCATGCAGCAGTAGGCGTCGAAGTTACGCTCCAGCACGTCCGATGTGCCTCCTATCATGGAAAAGTCGAGGTAGAGAATCTGAAATTTTCCCCTTTCCCTCGTGGGGTGGTCGGCAATCCACAGTCCCTCGAAGAGTTCTCCGAAACGGTCACGCTCGTTGATGTCATAATAAGAACGGAGCATGCTGAGGAAGACGCTCTTGCCGAAGCGCCGCGGACGGATGAGGAAGAGGAAATGGTCGGTGTCCTCCATCACAGGCAAGTAGATCGTCTTATCGACGTAGAAGAGGTTTTCACGCCTGAGTTGCTTGAAGTCGGAGATGCCGTAGGGGAGCAGTCGGATGTGTGCCATGTAGCCTTGTTCTTTATGATTGCAGCGAAGATACGGAATGCGTTTATACCCCGTTGGCAGGGTCGTCGCCTTCAGGATTGCCGATGGGGATGTCGGGGTTGTCGGGGTCCTCAAAGCTGGCTCCCATGATGACGTTGACGAGGATGGTCACGTCAGACACGGTGACGGACCCGTCGAAGTTGAGGTCTGCCATCTCGGGGTCGAACAGTTTGTAGTCGATGGCCTCGGGGTGTAAGATGAATTGTACGATCAGCGAGACGTCGGTCACGTTTCTTCCTCCGTCGCCGTTGACGTCTCCTCTCAGTGGTCTTTTGGCGATGTTTTTCGGTGTCGCCTCATTGTTGTCAGAGGCAAAGGTGTGCGTCATTCCTGCCATGAGGCAGATGAAGAGCAGTGTGAGAATGCGTATGTTAAGTCGTCTTTCTGTCATTATGGCCTTTGTTTGATAAAAATCGGTTGAAAAGAGTGGTAAAATCCTATTATTCGGCAAAATTAACAAAAAAAATGAGATAAATCCAAAGTCTTTTTCTAAATTTGCATTTGTTATTCACTTTAATGCTATAAAAATTATGAGAAAATTGTTTTTCGCAGCCTGTGCGTTTGTGATGGCTGCTTTCGTTGTGTCCTGTACAGAAAGTAACGAACCGTCACTTGTAGGCGAGTGGCAATCGGACAAAGTAGAACAGAACGGTGAGGGCGTCTCTGGCTGGATGACCTATAAAATGACACTGAATGCCGACAGCACCATGTCGATGGGCATCGATGCCCTTCAGAACATCAAGGAAGAGAAAGCTGACATCACAATGCCCTTTAAGGTTTCTTATGCTGGCAAGTGGGCTGACTTGAAGGAGAAGTTGGTATGGTGCCCCGACACCGCAACTACCAAGATAGAGCTCATACAGGACAGCATCAAGATTAAGATGGGTGACCCGTCGATGGATGCTTTCGCCGACAAGTTGGTCAAGTCGCTGGTCGAGAACTTCGACAAGGAGATGGGCGCTCAAATCAAGAAGGAGACGGTGGCCGAGCCCGACACCAGTGTATATAAGCTCAATGGCGACGAGCTGAGTGTCTTCACCAAGACCGACACCATCGTGTTCCATCGCCAGAAGCCTGCAGCCAAGTAGGACAGGGCAGTGGTAGACATGATGAAGCGGAGAGAGGTCTGCCGGTGGCTGCTGACCATTGTCGGCATTGTCAGCCTCATGGCCTGCGGCACCCGTCACCATGTGGTGCCCGAGACATTCCCGTTTCAGTTCAACGACAACAACCCTCATCAGCTGAGAGGGGTCAAGAGTTATGGCATCGAGCCGCTCGAAGACCGCTCTCAGCTGTCTTCTGTCAAGCGGCACCTGAAACATATCGAGGAGTGCCGCTACTATACCATCGACCCGCTGACCCATTCGGTGCCCTATCTCACTCCCGATGCCGCGAAGTTGCTCAAGGACATCGGCAAAGGTTTCCAGAAGTCGATGCGCCGTCATGGCTTTGGAGAGTACCGGCTGATTGTCACGTCGGTGCTCCGCACCAAGGACGACGTGCGTCGTCTGATGAAGGTGAACAGCAACGCTGTGTCGAACTCGGCCCATTGCCGCGGCACCACGTTCGACATCACCTACCGCCGTTTCAACTATGTGGGTGGTGAGAAGGCCACTCCCGGCCAGATGAAGTATCTGCTCGGCGAGGTGCTTGAGCGTCTGCGGAGCAAGGGCCGTTGCTGTGTGAGATACGAGACGAAGCAGACTTGTCTGCATATCACAGTGACACCATAGAGAGCATGCGTATGAAGACACATTTTTTGCGGCTGTGTGTGGCCGCCGTGCTCCTTGCCGTCCTCCATTTTCCGGCAAGGGCGCAGGATGTAGCCAATCAGCAGAAATACAGGATCGACTATGTCGACGAGCAGCGTCTGATGCGGAACGGCAGCCAGTTGACCATGGTGGACTTTTCGCTGGAGTGGCCTGTGCGCCTCTGCGGCCATGGCCTGCCCCGTCTGCAACAGTGGCTCTGCCGCGAGATGTTCGGTGCGGAGGCTTTCTCTTTGGATGCCGGCCGCCGTCATTACCTTGGCAAGTTGGGCCATGAGATCGCGTCGATGCCCGAGGAGGAGCATCTGCGTGTGCGCTATGTGTCGATGGTGCTCGCCGCCATCGACTGGGAGCCCGACAAGTATATGTCGTTCAGGTTGGTGGTGAAGGAGCGCGGCGACGGTGAGCCGCAGCCTACGGTCACAGCCCATAAGATGTTCACCTATGATGTGGTCAACGATAGGGTGCTGGAGGTCGGCGAGCTGATCAGAAGTGCCATTATGCGTGAAGGCTACCAGCACGAAGACTTCCTCGACATCATAGAATACGTTATGCCCAAAATCGACGGCGTCGTCGACGGCGACAGCCTGCCCGACCAGGGCTGTCTGCTTC
>CADBLU010000007.1 GCA_902795605.1 uncultured Prevotellaceae bacterium
GACCCTTGATCCACATCTTCGCGGGAGAGAAGGTATGCATCCAGGTGATGATGCCGATACATTTCTCTTCGTTGTTGGCGGCCTTCATCACGTCTTCCACCTCTTTCGAGCTGTTGGCGGTGCCTTTATAGACCACCTTGACAGGGATATTGCCGCTGGCATTGAGGCCTTCGACCATCTCCTTGGAGTGTCCGTCTACTTGTACCACGGCGTCGCCTCCGTAAAGAAGTTGTGCACCGGTTACCCACCAAATCTCTAAATTTTCAAATGCTTTCATAATGGTTGTTTTTTTATAAATTGTTGATAGATTTTTATGTTTTTCCCGTGGCAGTGGCTGCTCCGGGTGTTGGGGTTGTCTTTTGTTTTTCTTTTTAGTGCTTCTTTTGTCCGTAGTAGGCGTTGGGGCCATGCTTGCGGCTGAAGTGCTTCTCCACGAGGAGCGGGTTCATCGTCGTGTCGGGGTTGACGCAGAATGAGACGAAGGCCATCTTGGCCACCTGCTCAGCCACGACGGCGTGGTAGACGGCCTGGTCGGGGTCTTTGCCCCAAGAGAAGGGTCCGTGGTTCTTCACCAGGACGGCCGGGGTGTGAACGGGGTTGATATTGTCGCGGCGGAAGCGGTCGACGATGACCACGCCTGTCTCCTTCTCATATTCAGGCATCTGCTCGGCAGTCATACTGTCGGTGCAGGGGATGCAGTCGTGGAAATAGTCGGCGTGTGTGGTGCCGATATTGGGGATGTCCTTGCCTGCCTGTGCCCATGCGGTGGCATAGGTGGAGTGTGTGTGCACGATGCCTCCGAGTTCGGGGAATGCACGGTAGAGAACGAGGTGCGTGGGTGTGTCCGACGACGGGTTGAGGTCGCCTTCCACCACTTTTCCTGTCTCGAGGTCCACGACCACCATGTCTTCGGCTTTCATCACGTCGTAGTCGACTCCTGAGGGTTTGATGACCACGAGTCCTTTCTCACGGTCGATGCCGGAGACGTTGCCCCATGTGAAGATGACGAGGTTGTGCTTCACCAGGTCGAGGTTGGCGCGGAAAACTTTCTCTTTCAGTTGTTCTAACATAATGCTTTGATTTTAGGTCTTTTTTTAGGTGTTTGACAGTTTCAGTTGTTTGTAGTACTGGACGACTGCTCAAAGTTTGAAGTAAGAGTCGTTGGCGAACATCTCCCTGTTGAAACGGTAGAGGGCCGCTCCACGTTTCGATGAGAGTTTGTCGATGTACGGGGTCTTCTCGATAAAGTCGATGCTCTTCACGCGTTTGCGGAAGTTGCGCTTGTCGATCTGCTCTCCGAGGATGGCCTCATAGACAAGTTGCAGTTGGGTGAGTGTGAAGAGCTCAGGAAGCAGGTTGAAACTCAGCGGCTCGGTGCTGATGCGCCTGCGGAGGAGAGTGATGGCTTTGCGCACCATCTCGTTGTGGTCAGAGTAGAGGTGGGGAAGCTCGTCGAGGTTCACCCATTCCACGCCATGCTGCTCGCACAGTTGCGTGTCGTAGTCCTTCACGTTGATGAGGGCACAGTAGGCGACGGTGATGACGCGCTCGCCCGGGTCGCGGTCGATGGCTCCGAAGGCACCTACCTGCTTCATGTAGACATCTTTGAGTCCGGTGAGTGAGTACAGCACTCTGTCGGCAGCTTCTATCAGACTTTCGTCCTCGCGCACGAATCCTCCGTAGAGCGACCATTCCCCCCGTCCCGGGTCCATCTGGCGCTTGCCGATGAGCAGTTTGAGTTTGTTATGGTCGAAGCCGAAGACGATGCAGTCGACAGAGACGAAGACTTTGGAATGCTCGCCGTAGTATCCAGTCATTTTCAGGTGTTTCTTGTTGGGATGATTAGAAAAGAGCGGGGAGAGGAGTCTCTCCCCGCGGATAGATTACCAGAAGTAAGCGTAGAAGCAAGCGCAGAGGGTGATGACACCGAGTGTGCCGATGATATCCCAAATGTTCCAGCTGTCGCTGATCTGCTTGCGGTATTCAGGAGTGAAGGTGATGGCGTCGACCTGCTCCTTGGTGGGTGCGGGTGTGAAGAACGACACCACGATCATCAGCACGACGATGAAGACGAGCAGCCAGCACTCGAAGACGAGCCAGTTGGTCTGCCAGAACCATGTGGTGTTCTCCCAGAAGGCACCTGTCATCACCTTGCTACCTGTCTCAGTGGAGATGTTGGTGAGCAGGCGGAGCATACCGATGACAAAACCTCCGATGAGACCCCATTCACCTGCTTTAGGTGTGATCTTTTTGGAGAAGATACCGAGGGTGAACACAGCCACCATAGCGGGAGCGAGCAGCGACTGGATGCCCTGGAGATAGCTGTAGAGGTTACCCATATTCATCATCACGGGCAGCCAGAGGAGGCCGAGGATGACCACGACGACGGTGGCGATGCGGCCAACGAGCACATAGTGGGCTTCCGACATGCCTTTCTTCATCGGTTTGTAGAAGTCTTCCGTAAACAAAGTGGCACAGCTGTTAAAGAACGCTGCAAGAGAGGTGACAAGGGCGCAGATAAAGCCGATGGTCACAAAGCCTTTGACGCCTGCAGGCAGGATGCTCTTCACCATCATGGCGAAGGCACCGTCGGTGTCGTGCTGGTTGGTGATGTCCATCTGGATGCCGAAGTCGCCGAACTGTCCGCTTGCAAGCGAGATGGCCACCATGCCGGGGATGAGGAACATGAACACGGGGAGCAGCTTGAAATAGCCGGCAGCGATAGTTCCGCGGCGTGCGCGCTTCATCACCACGCTGTTGTCCTCGCCCTTGGTCTGGCCAAGCACACGTTGCACGATGTGCTGGTCGGTGCACCAATACCAGAAGCCGATGATGGAGGCTCCGAGGAAGACGACGAATCCGGGATACTCGTGATACATCGGGTCGGGTTTGCCGGAGGCGTTGATCTCTTCCCAGTGGAACATGTGTGTGGTGCCGTAGCCGTCGTGCAGCCCGCGGCAGTATTCCATCATGTTCGACCATCCCTCTGCGATGCTGCCGCCTCCCAGTTGGTAGAGGCCGAGGAAGAGCACGAGGAAGGAGCCTATAATAAGAATAGGTGTCTGTATCGATGACATTGTCATCACGCCTTTCATGCCGCCAATCACGGTGAATATGGCGGTGATGGCGATGAGTCCGAGGGCACCCCACCAGAAGGGGAGTCCGATGAGGTATTCGAAGAAGATACCACCTGTGAACGCGGTGACGCTGACCTTTGTGAGGATGTATGCCACGAGCGTGATGATGCTCAGCCATGAACCGGTGGCAGGCGTGTAGCGGAACTTGAGGAAGTCGGGCATTGTGATGATTTTGCCCATCTTGTTGTTGAGCAGTTGATAGAAGGGCACGAAGAGCCATCCCAGGATGAGGATCATCCATCCCTGCATCTCCCAGTGGGCCATACCCACGCCGTCTTTGGCACCGGTGCCTGCGAGTCCCACGAGGTGCTCGGAGCCGATGTTGGCAGCGAAGATGGCCATGCCGATGACATACCATGGCTCACCTTTTCCGAAAAGGTAGTCTTGTGAGTCGGCTCCAGCCATCTTTTCTTTGTCTTTCTTGATGGCGCGGTAGACCAGCCACACCACACAGATAAAGCCGACGGCTATTACCAGCCAGTCTAACCAGATAAATTCTTTTGCGTTCCAGTTCATTGTTTTTTTATTTGTCTATTAGGTTGATGTTTTTATTTCACGGAGAACTTGTACAAGGCGTGGCTGTAGTATTTCTCACCGGGCTTGAGGGTGGGTTGCACCCAGTCCTTCTTGTTGGGCGAGTCGGGATATTTCTGGCTCTCGAGGCAGACGCTCACCTGTCTGGGGTATTTCACGCCATGCTTGCAGGCGATGCCGTTGCCCTGGAAGTTGCCGGTGTAGACCTGCACGCCGGGCTCGTTGGTGAACATCTCGAGGAAGATGCCGGTCTTGGGCGAGTAGAGCGATGCGCAGACGACGGTGTCGTCGCCCTTGCCGTCCTTATAGGTGTTCAGGCACCAGTTGTGGTCGTAGCCGGTGGCGTTCTTGATGTAGACATACGAGGTGTCCATCTTCTCCTTGATGACGGCGGGCTCGCGGAAGTCCATCGGAGTGCCTTCTACGGGAGCAATCTCGCCGGTGGTCATGTAACTGGCGTCGGAGGGGGTGAAGTTGTCGGCGTTGACATAGAGCACCATGTCCATGCCGTCCTTCGAGAAGTCGCCGTTGAGGTTGTAGTAGTTGTGGTTGGTCATGTTGACGATGGTCTCTGCGTCGGTGGTAGCCTCGAAGGTGATGTCGAGCGTGTTGTCGGCAGTCAACTTGTAGGTGGTGGTGGCGGTCACTGTTCCGGGGAATCCGTTCTCGCCGTCGGGAGCCACGAGTGTCAGTTTCAGAGTGGTGGCGTCAATCTGCTCGGCGTCGTAGACCTGGTTCATCCATCCTGTGTTGCCGCCGCCGTGCAGACAGTGCTTGGCACCGTTGCCCGTGTCGTTCTGGCGGAGCTGATAGGTCTTTCCTGCCACGGTGATCTTGCCGTCGTTGATGCGGTTGGCATAGCGTCCGACGGATGAGCCGTAGTCGCTGGGAGAGTTGAGGGTGTCGGCATACTGTGCGATGTTGTCGTATCCGAGCACCACGTCGGTAGGATTGCCGTCCTTGTCGGGCACCACGAGTGAGACGACGCGTGCGCCGTAGTTGGTGATGCAGGCTTCCATGCCGTTTTCGTTCTTGAGCACATAGAGCTTCACCGGTTTCTCATTGATGAGAGTGTCGAAACGAGCGGGGTCGAGTTTCGAGATGGTGAGGTTGGTGTCGTTGCCTGTCGTGCAGGCGGAGAGGAAGGCTGCGGCCATTCCCACTCCCAGAATCAGACCTTTGAAGTTTTTCATAATTTGATAGCGGATTTATAATGTTATTGTTTTGGGTGTAAAAATACAATTATTTTTTGATTCCTCAAAAACAAAAAACATGTTTTTCAGCATAAAAGTGTAAAAATAACACTTTTTAATAATTCTTGCACTCAAATCTGTATGAAATAGAGTGTTTTGGCTGAGATGAGGTGTCCTTCAGGTGATGCTTTTTAAGCAAAATCGGCGAGAGCGTTTTCTTGCCGTAGAAAAGCGTTCTCGCCGAGAGGTGTGTCGTGTCGTTATCAGCAGATCTTTCTTGAACCGTCGCCGATGACCACGTCGATGACTTTGGGTTCCTTGCCGTATTTCTCGAAGTATTTCTTCTTGGCGTCGGCAATGAAGGCGTCATAGAGTTCGTCCTTCACCAGGTTGATGGTGCAGCCGCCGAATCCGCCGCCCATGATGCGGCTACCGGTGACACCGTTCTCCTTGGCGATGTCGTTGAGGAAGTCGAGCTCTTCGCAGCTCACCTCATACTCCTTGCTGAGTCCGTAGTGGGTCTCATACATCTTCTTGCCCACGGTCTCGTAGTCGCCTGCCACGAGTGCGTCGCAGACAGCGAGCACGCGGTCTTTCTCTCCGAGCACGAAGTGAGCGCGTGTGTAATCTTCTTCGCCTACCTCGGCACGTACTTCCTCGAGTTGCTCCCATGTGCAGTCGCGCAGGGTCTCAAACTTGCCTTCCGGGTGCTTGGCGGCGATGTGCTTCACGACGTTCTCGCATGAGTTGCGGCGGTCGTTGTAGGGCGAGCCCACCAGCTCGTGCTTCACGCAGGAGTTGAGCAGTACCAGTTTGTAACCCACGGGGTTGAAGGGGAAGTATTCAAACTCTCTTGAGCGGCAGTCGAGGCGCATGAGGTGTCCTGCTTTTCCGAAGACGCTGGCAAACTGGTCCATGATACCGCAGTTGACGCCGATGTACTTATGCTCGGTGGCCTGTCCGGCAAGGGCGATATCCCACTTTGAAACCTTGTTCTCTCCGAAGAGGTCGTTGAGGCCGCAGCCGAAGCAGCTCTCCATGGCGGCAGACGAAGACATGCCGGCACCGAGGGGCACGTCGCCGGCGAAGGCGATGTTGAAGCCCTTGACGGGCACGCCCAGTGCTTCCATCTCAAGTGCCATGCCATAGATGAAGCGTGCCCATGTGGCGCGTGGGCCCTTTCCGTCGTGGAAGTCGAAGTCCACGCGGTCTTTCAGGTCGATGGAATAGGCTCGTATGGTGCTCTCTGTGCCGTTGGGGCGCATCTCAGCCATGATGCCGCAGTCTACGGCTCCTGGGAAGACGAATCCGCCGTTGTAGTCGGTGTGCTCGCCGATGAGGTTGATGCGTCCGGGTGAATGGTAGATGTTGCCGGTCTGACCGTCAAAATGCTTGATGAAGCGACTTCTTACAAATTCGATATCCATGTCTTTTATTTTTGTATGGTTTTTTGGTTTTTTTCTAGTATTCCTAGTTTTCCTAGGATTCCTAGTATTCCTAGGGCTTCTAGTATTCCTGGGATTCTTAGGGCTGTATAGATTTTCTTGTTTTTAGTCCACGGGGATGTCCTTGTTGACGTTCTTGCAGCCGATGAGGGCGTAGTAGAACATATATGCCACGGCGAGCAGATAGACAAAGTAGCTCGGCATGTAGCCCATGAAGTCGGCGAAGAAATTCTGCACGACGGGCAAGACACCGCCACCGACAACCATCATCATGAAGATACCGGATGCCTGTGCC
>CADBLU010000008.1 GCA_902795605.1 uncultured Prevotellaceae bacterium
CGTCACCAAAGGCCTCCGTCTGTGGGTCCGCGGCGAGAACCTGCTGGCACAGGACTATGAGATCAACCTCGGCTACCCCATGCCCCGCGCCACGTTCATGGGCGGCATCCACTGGAGTTTCTGACGCAAGCGCTCAAGGATTGTCGTCGGGCGTTGGCCAGTTGGGCGATGGCGTGCGCGCCGCTTTCATCTGCCGGTCAAACTCTTCCACCATCTCAGGGTATTCCTCGGCCAGGTTGTGACTCTCGGTCACGTCGTCGCGCAGGTTGTAGAGTTCTAAAGGAGCCCCTCGTTTCACCGTCACGCACTTCCAGTCGCCACGGCGGGCGGCACGCTGCACGCCGGGAAACTCCCAATAGAGCATCCTGTCGTCGGTGTCCACCTGCTGCCCATAGAAAAGCGGTAAGATATTCATCCCGCTGATGCCCTGCGGCAGATGCTCCGTGGCACCGGTCAGGGCGGCGAAGGTGGGCATGATGTCGGGGAAGTAGACGATGTTGCTGAGTGTCTGCACAGGCACCTTGCCGGGCTGGTTGACAATGAGGGGCACGCGGATGCCTCCTTCATAGAGTTGGCCCTTGCGCCCCTTGAATCCCGCATTACAGTTGAACAGTTTCAGTGGAGCCTGCACGGCGGCACCGTTGTCTGAGGCAAAGATGACGAGGGTGTTGTCGCGCAGGTGCATGCGGTCGAGTTCCTTCAGCAAGCGTCCGATGGCGGCATCCATGTGGGTGATGAGGGCGGCATAGCGCTTAGTGTTCATGTCCCAGTCCTGGTCGTCATACCACACAGTGTTGTCGATGATGTATGGCTCATGGGGCGCGTCGAAAGCCAGGTAGAGGAAAAACGGATTGTTTCGGTTGCGCTTGATGAACTTGATGGCATCGTCGGTCGACAGGTCGGTGTTGTGCTTCACGTGCTTGTCGTGGGCGTTGGCCTTGATGTGGATGAGGCGGTCGTTGTCGAAACGGTAGTAAGGGTAATAATAGGGAGAGTTGGAGTGGACGGTGGAGATGGTCCATCCATAGAACTCGTCGAAGCCGCGGTGGTTGGGCGAGGCGCCCGGGTCGTAACCGTCGAGGTGCCATTTGTTGACCAGACAGGTGCGGTATCCGGCGGCTCCTACCACGGTGGCTATCGTGGTGTCCTCGGGCAGCAGGTTGGCGCGTCTGATGTAGGTGGTGTCACCGCGTGCGTTGATTTTCACGCCTTGGATTCCCCCGGCCGGGCATTGGTTGTCGCGTATGCGGGTGTTGCCGGTGTTCTTGCCTGTCATCAGTGAGCAGCGCGAGGGCGAGCTGATGCCGCTGCCTGCATAGCACTGGGTGAACCGTGTGCCGGTGGCGGCCAACCGGTCGATGTTGGGGGTCTTCACATATTCGCTGCCGTAGCACGACAGGTCGCCATAGCCCATGTCGTCGGCCAGGATGAAGATGATGTTGGGCCGCTCGGGGGTCGCTTTGGTCTTCGGAGGTCCTGCCTCTGCGGGGTGGGGGATGAGGGCGCCTGCCACGAGCAGTCCGCTGTATTGGATGGCTTTTTTCATGTCTGTATGGGTCTTTAGGTCTTCAATGGGTTCGCCAAAGATAGTCATTTTTCCCGAAACAGGCAAACCCTCACGAAAAAAGATCACCGGAGTTTTCGCTCCGGTGATCTTTTTCTCATTCTTATCTTGGCGTCCGGCCAAGTCGGTGTTTAGTTCCTGCGTCCGAAGATGCGGAGCAGATAGATAAACAGGTTGATGAAGTCGAGGTAGAGGGTGAGGGCTCCGAGCAGAGCCAGTTTCTGGGCACCTTCGTCGGCATACTCCATGCTGTTGCACATCTCCTTGATCTTTTGTGAGTCGTAGGCGGTGAGTCCCACGAAGATGAGCACGCCCACATAGCTGAGAATCAAGTCGAGGCCGCTGCTCTTAAAGAACAGGTTGACGAGCGTGGCGATGATCAGTCCTATCAGCGCCATGAACAAGAATTTGCCCATCGATGAGAGGTCTTTCTTCGTGGTGTAGCCGATGAAGGCCATCGCAGCGAAGGTACCTGCGGTGATGAGGAACACCTGTGTGATCGACGTTGAGGTGTAGATCAAGAATATCGACGAGAGGGTGACGCCGTTGACGAGGGAGTAGAGGATGAACATCAGGGTGGCTGTCGTCAGCGAGAGTTTGTTGATGGCTGCCGAGAGGCCGAATACGAGTGCCAGTTCACCGATGATGAGTCCCCAGAAAATCAGCGGGTTGCCCAAGATGGTGAAAATCAGGCTTGAATGGGCCACATAATAGGCGGCCAAGCCGGTGATGGCCAGTGCCAGTGCCATCCAGCTATATACCTTGCGCATGAGGGTGCCGGCAGCAGACGATGTCATATAGCGCTCGCGTTCACGGGCGTTGATGCTGCCCTCGCGGCCATAAGAGTCGAGGCTTTCATCCTTCTCTCTGAGCATTGATGCAAAATCTTTGTCGTTCATTTCTTTTTTTTGTTTATAGGGTCTGTGTTATTGTTCTGCTCCTTTGTGTGCCACGTCGGTGCCGTGGACACGCTTTTGAGACGCATTTCTATGTGCAAAGATATTCAATATCTGTGAAATCTGTCACCATCCTTTCCTTTTTTGTATTTTTTTAAGGATATTGATTCTCCCTTCGGTCGATTCGCAAATGCCGTTTTTTGCTGTAGGGATATACTTTATGTATGTCCGCCCATCCAAACGCAATGGGAATTGCTCCGCAAAAACCAATCACGACACGACCTTTGGTCGATAACAGGCTTGGGACAGAATGAATGGAGGAGCCTACTTGCCTTTCGTCTCGTATGTTGCTGTAATACAGCAACAAACAGGACAGGCGGAGCACCAATCAAGGGGCCACCAATCAAGAGGCCACCAATCAGGGGGACAGGTTCTCACCAATCAGGGGGACAGGTTTTTGATTGAATTTTCCAAATTCACTATCAAAAACCTGTCCCCCTGATTGGTGTGAGCAAGAATGCC
>CADBLU010000009.1 GCA_902795605.1 uncultured Prevotellaceae bacterium
AAGGGTGTTTTCCAGAGTGGCCAAATGGGGCAGACTGTAAATCTGCTGTCTTTCGACTTCGGTGGTTCGAATCCATCAGCACCCACCAGGGCAGGCTTTACTAAACGTAAGGTCTTTTTTTTGTCTTATAGCCTCCCTTTGTCCTCTTATCGTTACTAATCAGCATATCAGATATCTGTCAACACCTGTATCGGAACCATAATCACTAATAGGAAAGTCCATGAAAAGATTGAGAAGATTATTTAGGTCTGTTTTTTACCCAGTTGAGCGACACAGGCATATCTATCGTGCCGACTGGAGGGCTTTTATTCTTCCGTTATCCTCGATCATCATCTTTGTATCAGCTATTTTTGGACTTTCTGCCTTGTTCGCCATAGATGGTGATGATATCGTCGTCAGCAACACCGGAGCTGGCGAAAGAACGTCTCTCATATGGGCCATCATCTGCCAGTTTGCCGACCCTGGCAACCTGAACATGGCCAGCACTAAGGGATCTATCATCGCCTTTTTATGTGCATTTGGCGGTATCTTCTGTCTCTCAGGTCTGTTTGTCTCGTCTCTTGTGAGCTACAATTCGCGGAAGGCAGAGAAATGGAGGAATGGACTCATCCATTATAATGGCCGGTACAACCGCCATGTTTTCAAAGACTACATTGTGATTATCGGTGTCAATGAACAGACCGCCACAATCGCCAAGAAATCACTGCGACGTCCGGATGTCAAATATGTGCTGATACAGACGAAAAATGAAGTGGAGCGTGCGCGTTTCAAACTCGAATTGAAGATGAACAAGACCGACGAGGAAAGAATCGTCTTTTATTTTGGTGACAGAACGCTCTATGAAGATATCAAAGACCTGCGGGTGGAGCGAGCCAAGGAAGTCTATATCTTGGGTGAAGACATGAACGACAAGGATGAGCAGGACCATGACTCCTTCAACATGAAGTGTCTGGAACTCATCTCGCAGTATTGTGAAAAGTTGCCCAAAGACAAGAAAAAGAGGTGGGCGGGCAAGAAATTGAGATGTCATGTGAATTTCGAATACCAAAGTACCTACACCATCTTCAAATCGACACATATCTATAAAAGGATCAATGAAGACGTGGAATTTCTGCCCTTCAACATCCATGAGATATGGGCGAAGAAGGTGCTGGTAGACAACTATGCCATCACCCCGGGCAACAGAGCAGATGAGTCTTCCGTGCAGAGGTACCTTCCGCTGGATTGCTACAAGGACGAGCGCACCGACAAATATGTGGGCATCAAGAGCGACACTGACAAGTCTGTCCATCTCTTTGTCGTCGGGATGAACCAGATGGGTACGACCTTGGCTCTCCAGACGGCCTTGTTGATTCATCTGCCCAATTACCACACCAAAGGTTGCCGGACGACGATATCTTTCATCGACGAGCAGGCCATCAGAGAGGGTGAGTTCATCAAAGAGCGTCTTACGGCCCTTTTCTCTTTATGCAGGCATCGTACTATCAAAAGTCAGAAAGGTGAGAGGATCAAGAGATGGGATGAGGAGAAAGAGGAAGACATCGACCCCATGTTTGACCCCAATTCACGGTATCACCATCTGGGAGCCAATTTTATGGACCTGCAGTGGGAGTTCATAGAGGGTAATATCGCTTCTCAAGAAATACTCGACTATATCACGGAGACGGTCAATGATGAACGTCAGACATGCACTGTGGCTGTGTGTTTCAACAACCCAGCCAAGTCGATAGCCACCGCCCTCTATCTGCCGGAAAGTATCATGAAAAAGGTGCTTCAGGTGCTCGTCTACCAGAAGAACAATTTCGACTTGATAAAAAAGGTGGCAACAGGCGAAACCGAATGGAAGCGCTTCGAAAAGCTGAGGCCTTTTGGCATGCATGAGGATTGCTACAAAGAATCGATGTTCGACAACATCAAGGCAAAACTTGCCCTTGCTGTCTATATGAGAGGCAGCCTGCAATATAGGAAGGAAAATATCGACTTTTTCATTAACTATATCAATGAGCTGTGGTCGGAAGAGGGGATTGTCAACAAGTTGTCAAACATCAACCTCACCGACAGTTTTCCGTCCAAGTTGCGCTCCGTGGGGCTGAATGTCTATTCGCCGTCGGAAGAATACAGCAAAATCCTCGACAATGCAGATATGGTCTACCTGTTGGGAAAAACCGAGCACAGCCGATGGCTCACAGAGAGGTTGACGATGGGTTACCGGCCTCTTGACAGGGATGAAATGGATGTCTTCCTGCATGTGGAAGACGACAAGGAGAGGAAGATGAAAAAGGAATTTCTCAAGAGTAAGAAGCGTGCCCATCTTGACATTTGCTCATACGAGATGTTGGCCACTCTCGACAAGGTTCAGATGAACGACCACCGGATTATCCGCAATTTGCTGAGAATGAGGTTCTATAGGCGGGAGAGCGAGATACGGTGCCGGAAGATATTGGCTTCAGACAGAGACATGAACAGGAGAGGGATCGTCGGACGTGCCGCTCATCGCTTCATTGAAATCGTCACCGGAAAGACTTCCAAAGAGTGGAAGGAGACCTATGAATACATACACGACATGGTTCATCTGCCTGTGGGCAAAACGGATGTTGGCGGCAAGAAGGTGCCGGCGTTTTGGATAGGGGCTTATCCCGTCACCCAGGCCCTGTGGAAAGAAATCATGGGCTTGAAAAATAATCCTTCTCACTACAAGGGCGACAAGCGTCCTGTGGAGATGGTCTCTCGTGAAGACATTGAAGACTTCCTCGTTGTCTTGAATGACAGGACCGGACTGCATTTCACCCTTCCCAGCAAAGACGAGTGGTATTACGCTGCTCTGGCGGGGCGTCCTGCGTCCTATTACAGCAATGTAGCCGTGATCGACCGTCTTGCTTGGTACAATAAAGGAAAACAGTCTCCAGGAACGCATGAGGTATGCAAGAAAGAAAAGAACGACCGGGGGCTCTATGATATGCTCGGAAATGTATGGGAGTGGTCTCGTACGCCTGCCGACCGTGCCGGAGATGCTTTCTACTTCCTTGGCGGAAGTTGGAAATTCAGTGAGAAAGAATGCGATTTGGCTGATGTGGGTGAGTTGTGGAGCCGTAATTGGTATAATGACTATAAGTCGGCAGACCTGGGTTTCCGCTTGATGCTTCCTTACTCATTTGAGAAGAACATGGACGAAGAGAAGGTGCAAGAGACGGAAGAATACAGGATATTCTGCCAAATCTTAGGCGAAATGATTTATGTGGGAGAGGAGGCTCAGGGAGAGCCGTCTACCTCCGAAGCATCGTCCGGCATGTCGTTCTGGATGGCCGACATCCCATTGACACAGAGACAATGGAGCGCATTCATGGACGGCAACCCGTCGGAACACAAAGGGCGTGACCTGCCTGTGGAAAATGTATCCTTCGACGATGCCATGGCCTTCATTAAGAAAATCAACGCATTTTTCAGGAAGGAGCTACACACGGATTTAAGTGACGATAAGCTCTTTGCCCTTCCCACCGTGGCTCAATGGATGTATGCCGCGAATGGCGGTGCGAAAGCGCCGAGGGAGATAGAGGCAGGCGGGGGAGTGCCCGTTGAAAAAGATGCTGATGTCGTGGCATGGCACAACGGCATCACCAAAAGCACCCGTGCCGTGAGGGGAAAGGAGCCGAATGAAATCGGATTATTTGATATGTGTGGCAATGTGTGGGAATGGTGCCGCGACAAGTCATTCGGCAACTGCACGAGAATCCTTAAAGGTGGCAGTTGGAGAAGTGCAGCCAGTGAGTGCAGGATAGAGAGTTCCTGCGACTGGCCGCAAGACCATGCCGGTAATGACATCGGTTTCAGGCTTGTGCTTGTCAGTAGGGAAGCCGCTGCTGTTTCAGAACAGTTGATGAAGTCATGGAAAAAACAGCAGATGTGAGAATTACAATAGGTGAATTGACCTGTTCTTCTTCATTTTATCGTTAAAAAACATCTTATAATATATCCTTTAAAGACACCATTATGGACCCTATCGCCGCCAATGCGTACGCCGACATCACAGAAATTATAGCCAACCGGCAGTCTGACATCCGTAGCAAATATAGCCTCGCCCATCTCATCTTTATGAATATTCTCAACGAGCGGGTATCGGACAGCACGCTCGTCTTCTCAGGCCCCTATGCCAAACTCGACTTTTTGTGCCGCAAGATCAATTATGCTGAGGCAGGTCGCAGGCATATCAATTCGTTCAGAATCCGCGCATCCAAGATTTTCCAGGAGGAAGAAGAGGTGTTGCAGACTCATTGGTTGATTGACATGAAGGCGCTGAGCGACTTTATATCAGCCGCTTACGACCATCCTGTGCCGCCTTCGCTAAAGGCGCTGCTCCCTGCCGTCTATCCACAGCAGTCGTATCAGGGCATTCAGTCCGACTATATCAGAGGCATCGTCGTGGGTTGGGGTGAATATCTGATTGTTCAACCCGTAGACCTTGATGGCCGTGAGGTGAAAGTAAGCCTGAAGACGAGTGACGCCTCGATGGGCGATTTCTCCTACATTCTGCAACTTGTGCGTGTGGGCGAACGTGTCAATATCGTCCGTCCGACACTGCGCGATGGCATCTATTATCCAGAGCTGATTGTCTATCAGCCTGATTTCCTGGTAGATGTGTCAACGATTGCCGGTTGTTTCAAGAGTTATGCCAACACGGCTCTTTCCTATCTGGTGGACTTACTTGGGCCCAAAGCCAACAGCGCGGCCATCCTTCTCGGCAATTTCGCCAGCCAAATGCTCGACGAGGCGATTTATCAAGGCGACAGACCGGCCGACTACACATCGAGTGTGCGCGCGTTTTTCAAGCAATCTGCCCTGAGTCTCGCCACCTGCCCCGACCCGCTCGATAATGAGTTCCATCAGCAGGCCCGAATGCAGCAGGCGAATATCCGGCAGATGGTGAATTCAAAGTTCAGTGAGATACGCGACTATGACGCTCAGAAGGTGCTCCTCGAACCTTCTTTCTATAGTGAACTCCTCGGATTGCAAGGGCGAATGGACCTTTTGCAGGATGACCTGCGTGTGCTCATAGAGCAGAAGTCGGGAAAGAAGAACTACGCTGGCGGCCATATGGAAAATCACTATGTGCAAGTTCTGCTCTACAGGGCGCTGCTCCATTATAATTTCAATCTCCCGAACGAGCATATCGACGCATATCTGCTCTATTCGAAATACGAAGACGGACTGATGAAAGAGGGTGGAGCGCCACGTCTGCTCCTCGAGGCTTTCAAGATAAGAAACAACGTGGTGTCGCTCATCATGCGGATGGCAGCGGGCGAACTGCCGCAGATACTCCAGTCGCTCACGCCCGAATCGCTTAACGAGAAAGGACTGACAGGGAAATTTTGGGAGAACTGTATCCGCCCGCAACTGTCGGTTGCGCTCACACCTTTGAAAAGTGCCTCGCCGCTCGTGCTCGACTATTATTACCGCATGATGGCTTTCGTGGCACGTGAACACTTGTTGGCTAAAATGGGTAATCCCAGGAATGAGGCCAGCGGACTGGCCGCCTTATGGAACTCTACCGACGAGGAGAAGCGCTCTGCCGGTAGTCTGCTCGACGGCATGACCATCGACCACCTGGAAGAAGATGACGGCGGAGGCATCACCGAGGCCACACTCTGTATCCATGACTATTCGGATAACTATCTGCCCAATTTCAGGGTCGGCGATGTGGTGGTGCTCTACAGTTATCAGGAGGGCAGCCATCCCGATGCCACTCACACTCTTCTGTTGCGCTCCAATGTCAAGAGCCTCTCTCCGGAGCATGTGACCGTTGTCTTCCGCGCGCCTCAGAAGAACCGCTCGGTGTTTCACCTTTCCGACAAGATGACGAGATGGGCCCTCGAGCACGACACCATGGAGTCGTCGTTCTCCACCGGCTACCGTTCGGTGGCCTCCATCCTCACAGCCAGCAGGGAGCGTGCCGACCTGCTGCTCTGCCAGCGTGAGCCGCGTGTGTCGGCATCGGCAGAGCCTATCGGTGATTATGGTCCGTTCAACGAACTGATATCACGTTTTGTGAAGGCCAAGGACTATTTCCTCTTGATAGGTCCTCCTGGCACAGGCAAGACCTCGTTCGGAATGTTGAACATGCTCAAGGAGGAACTGTTGGCCGGAGGCAGTGTCCTCTTACTGTCGTACACCAACCGGGCGGTCGATGAAATCTGTTCTAAACTGTTGGAAGAGGGCATCGACTACCTGCGGTTGGGCAGGGAGATGATGGCGACCGGGGAGAACAGGCCCCACATGATTGGAGTGAGGGCCGAGGGATGTGCCACACTCACGGATGTTCGCCGCATGCTTACCGATGCGAGGGTGGTTGTGTCTACCACATCGTCAATGCTTGGCAACACCGACCTTTTTGTGCTACGCGATTTCTCGCTGGCCATCATCGACGAGGCATCTCAACTCTTGGAGCCTCATCTCCTGGGAATCCTTTGTGCCCGCCATAAGGAGAGAGAGGCTGTCCGCCGCTTCGCGCTCATCGGCGACCATAAGCAGTTGCCCGCTGTCGTGCAGCAGAACGAACGCGAATCGGAAGTGAAGGAGTCCTCGCTCAAGGCCGTGGGATTGACCAACTGCCGCTGCTCTCTTTTTGAGCGGCTGCTCCGCCGGAATGCCGGCCGCACGGACGTGGTGTATGAGTTCTCACGTCAGGGCCGTATGCATCATGACGTGGCCCTATTTCCCAGCGTGCAGTTTTATCAGGGCCATTTGCGTGAAGTGCCCCTTCCTCACCAGACGGGGCCCCTGGCGTATGCTAAAGGCGATAAAGATACAGATTTGAAGAAGATGCTGTCCACACACCGCCTGATGTTCTTGGCGGTTCACAATGTGGCGGTCATAGGCGCCGAGAAGGCCAACGCCAGGGAGGCCGACATGATTGCCCGTCTGGTGATGGACGTCTACAGGCTATATCAAGACAATGGCAAGACATTCAGCGCATCGCAGACGATAGGTGTCATCGTGCCCTATCGTCATCAGATAGCGGCAGTGAAGGCGCGATTGAAAAAAAACGGCATTCCCGACCTGCTCGACATCGTCATCGATACCGTGGAGCGTTTCCAGGGCAGTCAGCGCGATGTGATTATCTATGGCTTCACTGTCCAGCGCTCGGTGCAACTCCGTTTCTTGACGTCCAATATGATGACGGACCATGGAGTGGAGGTGGACCGCAAACTCAATGTGGCCTTGACGAGGGCGAAAGAGCAGACGATTATGGTGGGAAATCCGCAATTGCTGAGTGAAGTGCCCTTGTTCGCACAGTTGATAGACTACGTCAAGGCTTCTGGTGGTTACTACGAGGCCGACAGCGAGTGAGAAGAGTGACGGCTATTCGTCCTCACCTTCCACTTTCTTGGGGCCTCTGACCGTGTCCTTTGTCGTGATGCCACTCTTGATTTCTATGCGGATGCCGTCGCTGAGTCCGGTCTTCACAGGTCGCCGCTCGTAACTCTTCGTCTCGCCGCTATTGTTCACCACATAGACAAAGGTCTCGCCATTCTCAAATTCGATGGCACTCTCGGGCAGGGTGATGACCTGACTGGCACGGGCGAGGACGATCTCTGCCGTGGCACTGTAGCCGGAGCGGATCTCATTGCCACCCGGCACATGGACGGCGGCTTTGATCTCAAACTGGTTGGCGCCGTTGCTCTCCACCGCTTTTGGCGAGATATATTCCAGCTGAGCATGGAAATTGAGGTTCTGCAAGGCACCGATAGTGATGCTCATGGGCATGCCAGCCACCAATTGTCCCACTTCAGTCTCGTCGATGTTGCCTCTGAAAATCAGGTCGTTCATGTTGGCGACGGTAGCGATGGTGGTACCGTCGTTGAACGTGTTGCTGAGGATGACAGAATTGCCCACTTTGACAGGGATGTCAAGAATGAGTCCGCTGATAGTGCTGCGAATGAGGGTGCTGCTGGCGTTGGCGTTGCTGCGCGACACGCCGTCGCGCACCACCTCCAGGTTGTCGCTGGCGGCTTTCACCTCTTCCGCATTCTGGTTGTAGGTCTGCAGCGACTTCTCATATTCCTCTCTGCTGACAAGTCCCTTGTCATAGAGCACCTTCTCCCGTTCGTAGTCGGTCTTGGCCTGCGCCACGTTGATATTGGCCAGGCGCAGCCGGGCTTCTGCCGAACTGAGCTGGTTCATGTCGGGAATGACTTTCACCTTGGCGATGACCTCACCTTGTGCCACATGGTCGCCTGCCTCTTTGAGGATTTCGGTAATAATGCCCGATATCTGCGGCTTGACGCTGACCTCGTTGCGCGGTTCGATTTTCCCAGTCACAATAGAGGTCTTTGAGATGTCGCCCATCTCGGGCACGAACTCATCATAGACCACAGGTTTGGGCTGTGATTTCTTCCATAGGAAAAAGAAAATGCCGATGAACACGAGCAGCACAATAGCCGCAATGAACAGTTTGTAATATTTTCTCATATCTTGTATTTTGCTAATATCGATTATTCTTCTCTCATGGCATCAACGGGTTTGATGGCCATGGCGCGCAAGGCTGGGGCCAGTCCGGCGAGCACACCGAGGAGACTGAGCATGGCCACGGCGCCTACTGCCGTCCAGAAGTCCACCTGGAAGTGTGCCTCCACGATACCGTCGCTTGTGTTGCCCATTTCCATCATCTCGAGGATTATCACGGCAAAGAGAATGCCGCTCATTCCAGCCACTGCGGTAAGGACGATACTCTCACTGATGATTTGTGAGAGGATGTTCGACGGTGTGGCGCCGATAGCCCGCCGGATGCCTATCTCCGTGGTCCGCTCGCGCACAGTGACCATCATGATGTTCGACACGCCGATGGCACCCGCCAGCAGGGTGCCGATGCCTACGAGCCAGATAAGGAAATTGACCCCGGAGAAGAGGCTGTCGAGCATGCCGAACATGACCTCTGTATTGAAGACGGTCACTCCTTTCTCATCTGTGGGGTCGATTTGGTGTGCCTTGGCTACCACTTCCCTCATGTGGGGGGTGATGCTGGTCATCGACACGCCTCTGACGGCAGTGAGGCAGATGAGGTGCACGCTGTCACCCATGTTGTAGGTCTGCTGTGCCAGTGTCAGCGGGACGCAGACGGCGTCTTCCGCCCGGCCGTTGATGCTGATGTTGCCCGAACTGAAGTCAACGCCTACCACGTTGTAGTAGTTGTTGTCGATCCTGATTCTCTCGCCGCAAGGGTCGCCTCCCTGTGGGAACAGGTCCTTGTAGACGTGCTTGCCTATGACGCACACTTTGCGGCGCTGCTGCATATCCATGGCGTTAATATACCTGCCGTAGCGCAATTTGGGGGCTTCTACTTTTGCATAGTCGGGCACGAGTCCTTTCATCGAGCAGGTGAATTTCTTGTCGCCATGCACGGCACTGCATCCCCATCTCGACACCATGGGCGTGATGACGTCTATCTCCGGCACCTGACTGCGCAAGCGCTCCACGTCGTTGTAGTTCATGCACCAGTTGCGTCCCTTCCTGAATCCGGCATAGGGCTTCGTGGTGGGTTGTGCCCAGATGATGGCGGAGTTGGTGGCGAATCCCTCAAAATTGTTGTTGAGCAGTTCTTTGAGCCCTTGGCCGCCTCCGATGAGTGAGACGAGCATAAACACCCCCCAGAAGACGCCGAAGCCGGTGAGCAACGTGCGGCTTTTGTTTCTTGAGAGAGTGTCGAGAATCTCTCTGTAGCTGTCGATATCTATTCTCATGAGTGGCTTTCTTTCATTTTTGGGAAGGATGACTATGCTCTCAGTGCCTCAATGGGTCGGATGTTTGCCGCTTTCCGTGCCGGCACCAGACCGGCGATGGTGCCGGCGATGATCATCACGAGGGTGGCTTCCACGCACACGTCGAGGCCTACGGTGGGGTCGGAGAACATGGCAGCCTCGAAGAGGCCTGAGTTCACTTTCATGTGTCCGATGGTAGCGTCCATATAGAGATTGGCGCCGATGCCGAGGACCATGCCGATGTATCCGAAGAAAGTGGTGATGAGCACGCTCTCGATGATGATGAGCCTGAGTATCGACATCGGAGTGGCTCCGATGGCCTTGCGGATGCCGAACTCTCGTGTGCGCTCCTTGACGGTGATGAGCATGATGTTGCTCACGCCCACGATGCCGCTCAGAAGCGTGAAGATGCCGATGATCCACAGGGCGGTGTGTATGACAGAGATGCCTTTGTTCATCTGCATGTTCTGTGTGAAGCGGTTCCATATCCAGATGGCACTCTCATCATCGGGAGCAGCGTCGTGGTTGTTGTTGACTTTTGTCCGATAGTCCTTCTCGAATTCCTCGTTTTCCGTTTCCGTCTCAAGTCCGTGGAAGGTGAAGACGATGTTGTCGGCCCTGTCGCCAAGGTTATACATGGTGCGGAGCGTGGTGAAGGGGACGTAGACATCGCTACTGAACTGGCTCTTGTCGCTTTTGGTGATGCCTACGACACGGAAGGCGAGTTCTCCCACTTTCACATATTGTCCGAGCAGCTGCTCATAGTTGCCCTGTATCAGTTCTTTGGCCTGAGAGTCGTCGATGACGATACTTTTTCGGCGCATGTCGAGGTCGGTCTGGTTGATGAACCTTCCGGCAAGCATGATGATCTTGCTTATCTTCTCTTCGCTGGGATAGACACCGTTGAGTGAGGCGCTGAAATAGTTGCTGCCCAGGCTCACATTGACGCCTGACTGTTCTATCTCAGCCACCACACCGTCGATATGGTTGGGATACTCTGTCGACGTGGTATGTATGTCTTTGTCGTTGAGTCTGATGCGCCGCCCTTCAGCCAGTCCGTTGTAGGCTTTTGATGTGCGTCCTCCGCCCACCATCATGGTGTTGTCGAGATAATCGTCCATATTCTTCATCTGCGCATTGATGAGGCCGTTGCCGCATCCGAGCAGGAAGATGAGCATGAAGATGCCCCATGCCACGGCAAAGCCGGTCAAGGCGGTGCGCAGTTTGTTGCGCCGTGCGGTGCTCCATATCTCCTCCAGGATGTCGTACATACTCTATTTCATTCTGCTGTTGATGCCGAACGGTGACGCACTGTGGTCGAGGTTTTCCTCTATAGTGCCTATGATGCCGTCCTTGATGTGGATGATTTTATTGGTCTCGTTGGCCACGCCGCTCTCATGTGTCACCACCACGATGGTCATGCCCTCGTCGCTGTTGAGGTGCTTGAGCAGTTGCATCACTTCCACGCTGGTCTTCGAGTCGAGGGCACCTGTGGGCTCGTCGGCAAGGATGATGTCGGGGCGTGTGATGAGTGCCCTTGCGATGGCCACACGCTGTTTCTGTCCTCCGGAGAGTTCGTTTGGGTAGTGTTCGGCCCACTGTGCAAGGCCGAGTTTCTCGAGATACTCCATGGCCATCTGGTGCCTTTTGCGCCGGCTCACTCCCTGATAGAAAAGCGGCAACTCCACATTCTCCACGGCGGTTTTGAAACTGATAAGGTTGAATGACTGGAAGATGAATCCTATCATGCGGTTGCGGTATTCGGCCGCGCGCCGTTCCGACAGGTTCTTGATGAGCGTGCCGTTGAGGATGTATTCTCCCGAGTCGTAATTGTCGAGGATGCCAAGGATGTTGAGCAGTGTCGATTTCCCTGAGCCTGAGGCTCCCATAATGGAGACGAACTCTCCCTTGGCAATGTCGAGGTCGATGCCTTTGAGCACATGCAACGGCTGTGCTCCTTGATAGGTCTTATGTATATTGTGCAGGTGTATCAAGGCGGGTGTGGGTTAGAGGTGGCTGTCAGGGCAGGAAACCTTGCTGCTTGAGTGCTTGCAGAAGTCCTTCGGACATGGCTTCATTGTCTTTTTTTGTATATCGGCAGTCGGTGAACACCTGAGCGAGTGTGCTTTTCCCGTTGATTCTTACGAACTCCTGGTTCTCTTCCAAAGCCTCTTTGCTGCTGTAGAACGCATCGATGCGTGAAGGAGTATAGGGCTGGTAGGTCTCTTGGTGGGTGAAAGCATCGGTTTCAAGGCGGTCGGAGAGGGGAGGGGTCTCATCGGGCCATCCCAAGGTGATGGTGGCCACGGGCATGACCAGCCGGGGCAGCTGGAGCACCTCGATGATGGCCTGCGGCATGTAGACGGTAGTCCCCAGGAAGCAGCATCCTAAGCCTTCCTCCTCGGCCAGGTTGCAGAATGTCTGGGTGAAGAGGAGGGCGTCGGTGGCGGCATTGATAAACGAGAGGAAATTGGAATAGCCCGGACTGGCGTCGCGTTGCTCACACCAGTCGGTGGTGCGGCGGAAGTCGGCGCAGATGGTCAGCACCACCGGGGCCTCAGTCACCATAGGCTGGTTGAAATGTGCGGGTGCCAGGCGTTCCTTCATCTCTTTGCTGCGTGTCACCACAACACTGTAGAGCTGAAGATTGCCCATCGTCTGTGTGCGTGAAGCATCGGAGAGAAGTCTCTTGAGCAGAGCTTCCTCCACGTCGTCTTTGCTGTATTTCCTGATGGTCCTTCTTGTGCTGATAGTTTTCATTATGTCCTTGTATTTCATCTCTGTGAAGAGAGCCGTCTGCGGGCTTTGTTGTCATTATTTTCTGCGAAGGTAGCACATTCTTGTGAAATGGCAAAACTTCCTTTCTGTTTTTTGCGTAAAATGTAGTTGTTATGGATAAAGATACGAACTCTATACGTCTATAAAATAGGGAATTATATACCTGTTGACCGAAACCTAAATTCCATATAAATATACGCATTTTTATGCAGCCTTCCCAACTTCACACGGAGTTGTGATTCTTTTGTATCGCTTTTTTTACCTACATTCCACTCCGCCCATATATACTTTGTATATATGGAATGTTAAACTTTCCTAGAATCATAAACTTTTTTCGTAAATTATTCGTTTTTGACTGGATTTTTTCGTAACTTCGCATTACCATTAAGACAAAGACTATAATCACTAAAAAAACGAATTAACTCATGATTGACTTCACACATTTTAATTCTCTCATTTAAGTGACTGACTATTTCACTGACAATGACACTTGCAAGCAAGCAATTGCAGAGACACGTTGGTCTGACGGAACTATAGTGTGCCCCTATTGCGGTGGTGTCCACTGCAAGGTGGGAAAGAACGGCAGATACTACTGCAAGGACTGCAACCGCAAGTTCAACGTCACCGTGGGCACTATCTTTCCTCTATAAATAGTAAACAAATTGCCCCGCAGAAGTAACTAAATACGCATAAATCATTGACATAGAGACATACCACCCCA
>CADBLU010000010.1 GCA_902795605.1 uncultured Prevotellaceae bacterium
CAAAGGCATCCTCCTGCATCAGGGGGAGAGCGATGCCTACAGCATCGAGTGGGTGCAGAAAGTGAAAAAGGTGTATGAGAACCTGCTTGCTGAACTCGACCTCAATGCCGATGACGTGCCTCTTATTGCGGGCGAGGTGGGCAATGAAGACCAAAATGGAGGTTGCTGTGCCGCCAACAACATTATCAACCGCTTACCCCAGACCATACCCACGGCACACGTCGTGTCTTCAGCAGGTTGTACCCTGCAGGGAGATAACATACACTTCGATTCCAAAGGCTACCGCAAACTGGGACGCCGCTATGCCAAGAGCATGCTTGCCACAATGGGAATTGAAGCAGATATCAACGAGGACGAGGTGCCACAGATTGATTACTCACAGCCCATTGACATAACTAACCGGTTCACTTATTGCTGGAACCCTGCCGAAACCATTACCTCTGACGGCGGCATACTAATCTATAATGCCGTGCAATGGGGCGGTTTGGCCTGCTGGTTGGGTGAGGCCGACTGGTCAGATTATTCCAAGTTGGTATTTGAGTTTGCAGAGCCGACTGCAATCGACACCCAGATATTCATCCAAGGAGCAGGTAATGCAGAAATTGCCAAAGTCTGGGTGAATGCCGGGGCAGAGAAGGCCGAATGCCTTTTTGACGGCCACGACATGAGTAAGGTCGCTCAGGTGGCTCTTCAGGCTGCCGCTAACGGGACCGTGAAAATTTCCAAGATTTACCTGCTGCGGCAGGCACCCTCGGGTATTTGCCAGACGGAAAGCACCAGTGGTGAGGAGTCGTGCCAATGGTTTATGCTGAACGGCCAACCTGCTCCCAAAGGTTTCAAGGGTGTCGCCATCTCCAAAGGAAAAAAAGTGATGAAAAAGTAATCAGCAATCACTGATTAATTGGTGACAGCGCAGATGGCAAGACGAGCCCATGCCTCCAAACGGTCACCATGGTGATATCATTCAACAATCCGATAAAGTCAGGACTATAAGTCCATAAAAAGCCTTCCAAATATGACATACAAACGATTCTTCCTGATGCTTTGCTGGTTGACGGCAGCCATAACCAGTTTTGCCAATGACAGCCAGCGGGATGCCATCCTCAGTCAAATCACCGGCGCACGAATCCCAGAAACAGTCATCAATATCCAGAAAATGGGTGCCAATGGTAACGGCACTGCCGACTGTCTGCCCGCCTTCAAGAAGGCCTTCAAGAAGGCAGCACGCCAGGGTGGCGCACGCATTGTGGTGCCGGCAGGTGTCTATTACATAAAAGGCCCCCTGCATCTGGTAAGCAACGTATGTCTGGAGATTCAGGAAGGGGCGACGCTGAAATTCGCGCCTGAACCTGAATACTATCTGCCTGCCGTCAAGACTTCGTGGGAAGGAACTTTTGTACAAAACTATTCGCCGTTCATCTATGGCTACCAACTTCACGACGTGAGCATCATCGGCAAAGGGACCATCGACGGTAATGCCATGACCACATTCGCCACATGGCGTAGTCTGCAGAAGCCGGCGCAACAGCGTTCAAGGGACATGAACCACGCCGGGACACCTGTTTCGGAACGCAACTTCGGTGAAGGCGACTATCTGAGGCCTCACCTCATCCAGTTGTACGATTGTGAGCGTATCACCATCGAGGATGTGTTCATCACCAATTCTCCCTTTTGGTGCGTCCACCTGCTGCAGTCGGAGAATGCCATCCTGCGGGGCATACGCTTCGATGCCAAATTGGTGAACAACGACGGTATCGACCCGGAAATGAGCCGCAATATCCTTATTGAGGATGTGCATTTCAACAATGGCGACGACAACGTAGCCATCAAGAGCGGACGCGATCATGACGGACGGGGCGCAGCCTGTCCATCGGAGAACATCATCATCCGCAACTGCCATTTCAAAGGGCTCCACGCCGTGATATTGGGCAGCGAGATGTCCGCTGGTGTGCAAAATGTCTATGTGGAGGATTGCGGCTATGCGGGCTACTGTAAACGTGGATTTTACATCAAGACCAACCCCGACCGTGGTGGTTTCATCCGTAACATTTCCTTCAGGAACTGTGTATTTGACGAGGTGGAGGATCTTTTCTATGTCACCAGCATGTATGGTGGCGAGGGACTGAGCAACACCTTCTTCACGGATATCGAGAACATCACCGTCGAGAATATACAGTGCCGCAAGGCACACGCCGGTGGACTGGTCCTCCAAGGCACCAAGGCAAAACCGTTGCGCGACATCCAGTTCCGCAACGTCACCATCGGAGAGGTGAAGAATGCCGTCAGTTTCGATGACACTGAGGACGTGATTCTTAAAGACTGCCACTTCGGAGGCAAGGCCGGCGTACCAACAACGGTCTCTGAAAAGGACCACATATTCAAGTAATCCTAATCACTATAACCAAACCTTTGCATTAGACTCAAACAACAAACGACACAAGAAAAATAATTAACAAAAGAGCAAGCTATATGACTTACCCGTTATCTATCAAATACGAGTCAGCCACCGTCATCAAGTATAGGTGGAATGGAATTGTCAAGAACATGGAGAGTATCCTCGAGCAATGGAAAGGAAATGAAAACCTGAGAAATGTTCTCAGAGAAGCCATGCTCTACGTCTATATGAGAGACAAAAGATACAAGGAGGACATCGACAACTTATCGGTAACTGGCATCGATGACGCATCGCTTGAACTAACCGACGTGAATGAGGCTGATGCCATGATATACAGGGAAGAACTTCAGAATCTGCATCATGACGCATCAGCTTTCCGTGACCTTGAGCCAGATGCTTTCCTTCAAATAATGATGCAAGCGATTGAAAAAGACGGCGGCATATATGATAATGAGTGGGATAAAGATGGAGGCCCCAACCTGAACAGAATTGTGAAACTCGCTAGTTACAGTAAGAATTACAAGGAACTTGCCATCTTTATACGCTCCCTCTACGAACAAGACAGGATAGAGCCATTAGAATTTTCCGGCACTCCCTCGTTGCTGAATCCCGTCAAGTTTGCCGGCTGGGGAGGACTACGAAACTCAGGCGAATCCTTCTCGTTCCTTCCAGAGACCTTCGAAGGAGGATACGTGGAAATAGAAAGTGACAACTGGGGAGGCGAATTGTATAAACCTTTCATCATGACCTACTGGAGCAGTGGGGTGAAAGTGGTGGAAATCAAAGACCACTCAATTGTTCTCGAACTGGACAGTGCGTCGGTCAAAGACGAGATTCCCATCTCCGGAATGATGGTGCCGACAACCGAATGCGGCGAATACGTTGCCGCCATCAGGGAGTTCGGGGAATTCTCCGTCGACATCTACTACAAGTCAAAGGACAGCGATAAGAGAATCTGCCTGTATTCACGCTATTTCTGTTGCAAATAGGACATTTGAGACAACAAGCCCCCTGACCTTGGGACGAAATGTTACTATCCTGTAAGAGAAAGACAATGGCCGACATATAATACTCGCTACATGATGAATACTGACACAAATACGACATCAAATGCAACCATGCGAAAGAAGAGGATTTTTGCATTCATCTCCTACAACCATAAAGACGTCAAGTGGGCCAAATGGCTGAGGAGACGCTTGGAATGGTATCGCATGCCCTCCGAGATACATAATGAGTTCTCCGACTCTCGCTATATCCGCCCTGTGTTCCGCGACCGCGACACGCTCACATCCGGGGTGCTTAACGACACGCTGCGCAAACATCTCGAAGAATCAAAATATCTCGTCGTGGTATGTTCTCCCAACTCTGCCGGGTCGCAGTGGGTGAGCGAGGAAATCCAGGCGTTCATCGACATGGGGCGCCTCGAATACATCGTACCGTTCATCGTAGAAGGGGAGCCTCAAGACTACTCTAAATCTGACCTCAGCCAACCGCTCATGGGGGAATGCTTCCCGTTGGCCCTGCGCAAATGGAACACCGAACATCCTGACAAGAACCTGTTGGGCATCGCGGTGACCGATGACGGAAAGACCGACAAGGAGCGTGCCTTCATCCGCCTCGTGGCACACATGCTCGGACTGGAGTTTGACACGCTATGGCAACGCCATAAACGGTTCATCCGTAAGGTGGTCTGCTTTTTGTCCCTCTTTGCCGTCATCGCCTTGTTCCTAACCTATTGGTTCATGGTGCCGGTGAAGGCTTCAGTCACCATTCTCGACGAAAAAAGCCGGTTGCCGGAAATGGAGAAAGGCATCTTGCTGGTGAACGGTGGCGAGTATTCCTTTGCCAAGCCCGACACGACCATCGAACTCAATCCTCTGCCCGGCTATTACCGACTTCGCAGCCTGCCCATGACCGTCAAGACTGACAAATACTACGAGCCAGCCACCCAAAACCTTGACGTGGGTTGGGGCATGAGCAGACAAGTCTCCATCCAGATGCACCGCGACAGCACATTCGCCATTTATGGGGGACATGTCTTTGACGGAGGCTACGACGACCCATGGAGCCATCCCATCCCTGGTGCGGAGGTGAACCTTGCCGGTCATGTCGTGAGCACCGACGACAACGGCTATTTCCGGATTGCTTTGCCACTGGCAGAGCAGGCTCAAGACCTGCCCATCCGAATCAAAAAAGCGGGTTACAAGGATTATTACCGGGAAGAAGAAGTTGCCAACGACAGCTTGTCATATTTGCTTGGCAAATAACTCAATGGCTTAGATAACGTTTTAAGAGACACCAAACACCGACAATCATGAGACACCGAATGACATCACTCTTGGCGGCATTGGCCATCTCCCTCACCGCCCTGATGCTGTCAGTGACACCAGCCATGTCATTGGAGGCGCAACCTCGCTACCCGTCCAAAGAGTCCGGCAGTTTCCTCGACTCGCTGTTTTTTCTCGATATGAGTCAACTGTCTGACCTGACGAAATGGCTGCCCGCCCCACCCGATACCATAGGTGACGCTTTTGCCTATGACCTGATGCGCTATTTCTGGGGCAAGACCCAACGTCATGACACCGAACGAGCAAGCATCGCTATTGGAGACGCCGACTTCAGCATCGAAGGTGTAAGCGATGCCTTCAGCGTGCCTTTTGGCCTGCGAATCTCAGAACAAGAGACACCGGAGATTTACACCCTCCTGAAACGCGCACTCGAAACCATCGACTTGATCTGCGTGATGCCCAAAGACAACTATATGCGCAAACGGCCCTTCATGATGATGCAAGAGCCCACACTCACCCCTGAAGACGAGCCCCTGCTCTCGCTCAGCGGTTCGTATCCCTCTGCCCACACCATCCGCGGGTGGGGAGCCGCCTTGCTGCTGGCAGAGATCTGTCCTGCCGCCGCCGATACATTGTTCGCCCGTGGCATCATGTATGGGGAGAGCCGTGTAATTGTAGGAGTTCACTGGCAGAGCGATGTCGACGCTGGGCTGTCAGCAGCCACCGCCGCTTTCGCCGTCTTGCACACCAGCGAGGCTTTCATGCGGCAGATGACCAAAGCCAGAGAGGAATACAACCGGCTGACCGGGCGCACAGAGGATACCCATTGATTTTTTGCATTGCCGAGAGAAAAAGTAACCATTCAGCGATTATTGTTTTTAGCATAAATTCCCATGAATTTATTAAAAATTTCAACAATATGGGGTGTCTTATATAATTCCTCCAAGTTTTGCATGCCTGTAAGTAAAGATTTTCGTATAATTATATGGTTCAACTTCCGCAAGTTCAATTCAGTTCCAATTGTTGAGAAGAGAAAATCAAAAACCGCTTCGCATGTCTGCCACGACAAGTGGCGGGGTGTTTGCCGGGCGAACGATAGCGGGAGCCGTCGGTAACAAATGAGGCTTTCCAGTGTCGCCTCGGGCGAAGGTGAGAGGCGATGATGACCGCGACCACAGGGTGACAGTACTCGGAGACAATGGCGACAGCACCATCTCCGTCAGTGTCGACGGCGGTGAGGCGCAGGTCATGTCGAAGGAGCAGCTGCAGCAGATGAGGGACCAGAAGAGTATGGCCCAGACCCGCGAGAAGCTCGGGAAACCAGTGGCGGGCAGCTCGGAGCAGGAGGCGGAAGAGACGGCTGTGCAGGCTGGGGGTGAGACTGAAGGCCAGACGGGGGATGCCGCCGCGGCAATGCCGCAGCCTACCGGACAATCGCAACAGGCAGTAGAGGCTGGGCAGACAAACCTGGGCAAGGCCGAGTCGGGACAGACAGAAAACAGGAATGAGCAAGGCGTTGTGGGACCCATGCCGATGGTGGGCGAGGGCGATGACGCAGAGCCGGACTTCCTGGCGACGACACCGAAAAGGGGGCACGACTACCTCTACGGCGAAGCAGGCATCAAACCGGAGGCTGCGGACAGGCTCGTGGAGAACCAGATGGCGGCTGCTGACAAGGCGCTGGAGAAGGTGAAGGGCGAAGAGCCAGAGATGGTCATGAGCGTGGCTAAATACAAGCGCGAGATGGCCGAATGGCAACAGAAGGTAGACGCAGCCCAGAAGGCCAGCGACTACTGGCATGGTGTGAGAGAAGAGCATGCCAGGGCTGTAGAGGAGCAGGCTGTTGTGGAGCAACAGGCACCTGCGGACGAAACTCACCATGACGGTGAGGTTACATCGGACACCGCAACAGGTAATGATGGCGTGACGACAACGACATTCAATCAATACCGCAAGACAAAGTCTGGTCGTGTGGGAAGAGTGACCTTGGGAGGAATAGAAGCCAAGGCAGAAGACTTCATACTTGCCCCAGACAATAGTTTTGATGAAATGCTTGGTTCTACGGACAAGCCCATCGTCGTGAAGAGGATAAAATCAAAGGACGGCCAACACTTCGCAGACATTAGGGTAGACGGAGTAGATTATGATGGTGTGCCAATGAAGCCACAGTCCGCAGAAAGGTTGATAAAGGCAGCCGAGCAGTCCGAAACCAAACTGTCTTCTGAAGGGAACGGAGAACCGAAACCTATCGGGGGAAATAGATTTGGCGGTATTTACAACCAATTCAAAGGGAAAGTCAAAGAAGCTTTTGATTTCCTATTGCGCAAGAAAGACGGTTATTTAAAAGCCGTATTCCACCGTGACGATATCGGTGACATCGACCTTGCATGGGGTTCTGCTCCTACAGACTACACAGGAAAGGGTTTGGCGCATATTATCCGGAAGCATATCTATTTAATGAAAGATTTCCGCGATATTGATGAGGCAATGCGAATTATTGAGAATGTCATAAATAGCGGTAAAGCAGAGCAAGATAAAAACGATTCTCAATTAGTAAATATAGAGAAGGGCAACTATCGTGTAGTTGTAGCGAAAAACGAGGAAGGGAACTGGGTTCTTTCTGCGTTTGACTTCGTTACGTCAAAGAAAGAGAAACTTAAAAGAGGAAAGACGTTGCCGCCGTCTAAAACCCCCGGTCAACCAAATGAAGAGGCAGGTGCTGTCACCTCAAATCTTTCCGAGAGCAAAGATAGCACAAATTCTGCAGACCGCCAAGAAAACGGTGGAGAAAATGCAGGGGAGCCAACATTATTACAGCAATATGAACAAGAGCAAGGAACCGTCGACGAGCAAGGAGGGCTCGTCAAGAACGAGAAAGCTGAGAGCCTGTTGTCTGAGAATTGGCGGGGCGCTCTGCATGGTCTCGGTAGAAGAATCGGAAGACGAATAGAGATCGTCAGCAACGAGCAGTTGCGCCGCATGTATGGGACGAACGGTATTCGTGGGTGCAACGACAACGCCCGGAACACCATCTACCTGAGCGAAGACTACATCGGCGATGACGAATACATGCGCTCATTCATCACCGGTCACGAGCTCACGCACGCGCTGAAGAGGATGACCGAGGAATATCCTGATCTGTGGAAAGAATATGTGAAGGCAGTGAAGGAGGCCATGGGCGATGACTTCGCCAAAGAATTCGCGCGGATACGGGCGCTCTACGACAGAGCCTACGCCCGGATGCGTGCCGCCGGAAAGAACTACACTCCCCTCACTGATGCACAGATAGAGGAAGAGATTGCCTGTGACTGGGCCGGTAACCACATGCTTACCGATATCGATTCCATCCAGCGCGTGGTGGAGCACGCCGAGAAAGCCGGTGTCAACCCGATGGAGATCGCCCGCAAGGTGCTCGACTGGATTAAGGAGCGTATCGCCTGGCTCACCGGCGCGAAGGCCAGGGGTGAGAACGTGGACGAAGAACTGACGTACATGGAGAAGGCCCGGCAGCTGTGGCAGGGAATGTATGACGTGGCCACGGCGAAGCAGAACGAGAGGGCTGCGAGGGAGCAGGCGCTGCGGGCTGCAGCAGAGCAGCAGCCTACGGAGAACGGCGAGGAGGTGAAATTCTCAGTGCCGGGAGAGGAAGAGAACCAAGACGGCAAGGACGAGCAGGTGAGTTCCCCTATACAGGAAGAAATAAAACGTGCAGAGAAAGAGACGGAAACCTATTTGACCGACGCTCAAAAGAAGGCCGGGAACTACAAAAAGGGACATGTGAAGATTGATGGTTTTGACATTAGTATCGAGCAACCCAAGGGTAGTGTGCGCAGTGGCGTAGATGAAAGCGGAAAAGCCTGGAGCACGAGGATGAATAACACATATGGATATATCCGAGGAACGGAAGGGGCCGACGGAGATCATATCGACGTATTCCTCAGTGATCATTTGGATAACTGGAACGGCATAGTATATGTGGTGGATCAGGTAAAGGAAGATGGGACTTTCGATGAACACAAGGTAATGTATGGTTTCAATAGCGCGGACGAAGCACGAACGGCTTATTTGTCGAACTACGAAAAGGGATGGAAGGGTCTTGGCGCGCTGACGAGCCTAGGTAAAGATGGCTTTAAGGAATGGGTGCACGTCAAACACCAAAAGACAAAACCGTTTGCAGAGTACAAAAGACAAAAAGGTGAAGATGTAAAGAATGTTTATTCAAATCTGTCATCATCGTTGAGTGATGAATTGAATGAATTCGCAATACCATTTGTTATTTCATCAAATGGAACCACAGATTTTGGTGAGGTAGACAAAGAAAGTGGGTTGCAAGCACTTCCAATCAGGCTGAATCTTGGAGAAAACACTGTTGATGAAAATGGGAAGAATCATGGGTATGGTTTGTTGCATATAGAAGCAGGACACGGTCAGCAAATTAGGAATGCGGGGTATTCTTCTGTTGAGGATTTTGTTGAGAAAGTTGCCAGGAATTATAAGAATATCCGCTTAGGAAGTAGTGTGGCAAATAACCAGACTTATCTATTGGAACTGGTAGACGACCATAGCAACAGTCTATTCGTTCAGCTATCTCGAGATGGTAGTTATTGGAATGTAAACAGCGCGGGCATTTTTAAAGAAAAATACTCGCGCCGTAGACCGATAGTCTATACTCGACCCGCATTAGAGCCTGGAACTGACACCGATTCCAGTGAAGTTAATCACGGCCATACTATGGGTGCAACCGTCACCAGCAGGAATTCTTCTAAGACTTCTATCGGCAAAGATAATACAAATAATCCAAACCCGCAAGAGAATTCCGAAAAAAATACTGATAACAGCTACCAGCCCGACTTCTCCATCGCCCCCGAGGAAGGCGCCGCCATCGACGCCAGGGAGATTGCCAAGGTAGAGGACGAAGAAGGCGGCAGCGTCCAATTCTCCATCAGGGAGGATGACCCGCCCAAGAAGGTGCTGCCATGCTACAAGTTGGTGCGCCTGGGTAAGGATGGCAAAGCATATCCGCTGTTCATCGATGCCGCGACACCCATGGAGATAGGGACCTGGTATGACGCTGACAGCCCCGACCTGTCGATGCTGCAGGGCCTGCCATCCGGTGTGCATCTGGTCAACCAGAAGACGAAGGAGGTGATATCCTACGATGACTTCTTCAGGGATCACCCGGAGTTGTTCAAAAAGAAGAAGCCGAAATTCCCGACGGTGGATGCCGTGAACTGGGCATCGGACAACGGCATGCGCTTCATGTACATTGAGGATACAGAGCGAGGCCAGCGCCGGTTTGGCGGTGAGAACAGGAAATACTGGAACCTGGGCATCAACGGCTCGGGCGCCGTTTCCACTTTCAGCCTGCGTCCGGGATGGCACGCCGCATCACTGCCTTCGATGCGACAGATAGGCAAGGGCGACAAGCGCGACCTGCGCGATGACACCTTCGTATGGGTGTTGGGTGAGATTTCCGCTGATGTAGACTACAACGAGGAGGCAAGACAGAATCCAGATAACGACCTTCCCGACCGAGTCCCAGTGAACGGATACTACATGAAGGCCACCAATGCCGATGCCGCGAAGTCGCAGGCCGACCGCATCGGCTGGTATGTGGCCGGTGCCTTCAGGCCGGTACGTTTCATCAGTGACGCAGAAGCCAGGAAGGTGATTGACGACTGGAACCGTGAGCACCCGGACGCGCCCGTGGAGTATGACTACGAGCGCGAGAGCGGCAGGGTGTTCAATGCCGACACCATGCAGCTGGAGGAGCCGGGTCTAGGTGAGAGTGGCGGCGAACAGGTGAGTTTTTCGTTGCCGGGAGAGGAAGACGAAGAGCAGGTGAAGTTCTTGCTGGGTGACCCTCGTGAAACATTCAGGGAGCGGCAGGAGAAAGCAGTGGAAGAGAAAGGTGTTGTCATGGCTGGCTTGAATAATGCTGTAGTTAACGTTACGAAAGACATACCAAAGCATCCATACACAGGAAATATTAAAGAGGCTACAAGACAAGCCATAGAAGCGGCTACAAGAAAGTATAACCCTAACGGGAACCCCGAAATTTTGCATTACAATAATTATGGGAGGAAGTTCGATTACACCATATCGGGTAATGCGGTATCGATATTACTTAGTGCCAAGCATCAAGGGATGAGTTCCGACAAAGGTGGCCATTTAGCCTGAATATTTCATACTCGTCTTGAATCACTATTTTGGCGAAGAAAAATATTTAACAAATTCGTTTCCCGTGTCAAGGA
>CADBLU010000011.1 GCA_902795605.1 uncultured Prevotellaceae bacterium
GGGCTAACTGCTCATTGGCCCTTCAGGCCGCCATAATGATTACAAATTGTAAATGCCGGCAATGAAAATCTTCATTTTGACACACCCCCTACAGCGTGCTCATGTGTGGGTATTGCTACGCAACGCCCTATTTATAGCCACATCTTCTCCCATTTCCCTCTTGATAAATACTTTTCCGTGTGTTTATTTGGACATTACGTGGTTTTGCAGTAATTTTGCAAGTCAATATCCATTTCCTTACCAAGTTCACACATATTCCATTCCAAGGTCATACATATTATGCGAAAGGCATTCTTACTCATTGTGATTCTCCTGATGACACTGTCGGCAAGTGCTGTGCCGGCCATGAGGCGTTGGTTCACGTTCGTGCAGCCCGACGGCAAGCAGGTGCGACTGCTGTTAGTGGGCGACGAAAACCTGCACTATTATCTCACCAGCGATAGCGTGCCCGTGGTCGACGACGGAGAGGCGTGGTGCTATGCCCGCCTTCACGGCAACCGACTGCTCTCCACCGGTGTTGTGGCCCATGAGCCCGGTGAGCGTGGGAGCGAGGAGTGGGCAGCCATGACCACCGCCAGTGAGATAGAAGGCCTGCGCCGCGTCCGTGGCATGAAGAGTAAGGGTGGGGCGAAGGCGAAGCGCCGTCAGAGTTCATCGCTTGATGTCTTCTGGGGAAAGAAGAAAGGCCTTGTTATCCTTGCCAACTTCAGCAACAAGCAGTTCTATGACTACAGTCCTGAAGACCAGGGAGCCGCCACCCGGCAGCGCTATGAGGCACAACTCAATGAGTTGGGCTATCGCAATGAGAAGCATGATGTCGTGGGCAGTGTGCGCGACTATTTCCTGGCACAGAGTGACGGACTGTTTGACCTGTCGTTCGACGTGGTGGGACCGGTGAATCTCGAAAATGACGTGGCCCACTACGGACGCAATGTGGGCAATGAGGATGCGATGGCACACGTGATGGTGAAGGAATGCTGCGAGGCCGTGGCAGATATGGTGGATTTCGCCGACTATGACTGGGATGGCGACGGCGAGGTGGAAGAGGTCTTTGTGCTCTATGCCGGATATGGCGAGGCCACCGGTGGCGGCAGCAGGACCATCTGGCCCCACATGTGGACCATCACCGAAGCCACGAAGCCGGGTGACGACGCTCCGGAGGCGTTCACCGTGGATGGTCTGCGCGTGGACGTCTATGCTTGCAGCAATGAACTCTATGGGTCGCGCGGCACGACAGAGATGGGCATCGGGTGCTTCTGCCATGAGTTCTCTCACTGCCTGGGACTGCCCGACTTTTATGACACCGAGAATTCCTACACCTTTGTCATGGGCGCATGGGACCTGCTCGACTCCGGATGCTACAACGGCCCCGACGGGTTGGGCTGGGTGCCGGCAGGCTTCAACAGCTACGAGAAACAGTTCGTCGGCTGGTATGACATCAAAGAGCTCAAGACCGACACCATCGTAGGCCGTATGCTGCCGCTCAATGAGGGCGGCGAGGCCTATGCCATCTATAATGATGCCTATGCCGACGAATACTATGTGATGGAAAACCGCCAGCGGACGGGATGGGACAAATATCTGCCGGGGGAAGGACTCCTTTTCATCCATGTGGACTACGACCAGCAACTGTGGGAGGATAACTTGCTCAACACGGTGGGTGAGTCGAACGACCACCTGAGGTTCGCGCTCATCCGTGCCAGCAACGGCCGGTCCAGAGAAAAGGATGCCTATCCCAATGGCAGCAACCAGGAACTCACCGACACATCGGTGCCAGCGGCGACCCTCTTCCATGAGAACACCGACGGCACAAAACTCATGCACAAACCCGTGACAGACATCACGCGCGATGAGCAGACAGGTGTCGTCAGTTTCGTCTTCCGCCACGAGAACGACCCCGATGGCTTGCGGCCTGTGATGGCCGGCGACGGGCAGACGACTGTCTTCCGTGCCGACGGCATGCCAGTGGCTGTGCCCTCCTCTGGCATCGGAGCCTTGCCCCGCGGTCTCTATCTCTTCCGTCTTCCCGACGGGCGTGTGCGGAAAGTGCTGTCACGGTAGGCCGAAGCGTTTTTTTAACGTTCTTTCACGCAAGAATCGGGCACTTTCTGCATTGTAATAGAAAGAATAGGCTTAACATGCGATATGTATACGAGCAGATATAAGTACTTGAGAAAATGCAGGCTGATCGTTGCCTTGATGATGGCATTGACTCAGAATGCAGTGGCTCAGGAGTATTTCCCTTCGGCATCAGCTTATGCCCGCCTGTATGTGGGAGCGGTTGAGCCTCAGTATCAAATGACGCTGTGGCACGACAATCCTTATTATCACGAGAATGCCAATCTGTATAAAGGCCGCGTCAGCTATCATGGCGTGGTCTATGACGATGTGCAACTGCGTTTCGACCAATTCAGGCAATGTGTCGTCGTCCTTCATCCGCAGGAGAAGGTGATGTGTCTGCCTGAGCAGACATTCATTGACTGGTTTGAGATGGATGGCCACAGATATGTGCATGACCCGCTGGACAGCACACGGTTTGCGTCTCTGCTCTGTGATGGCGGCCTGAATGGCGTCCGTCTGTATCATAGCGTCTGGAAGGATTACGGTGGTGAAAGAACTTTTGAGGGAAGGAAATATCTGAAGACACTTTATGCCCAAGAACTGTATACGCTCATCACCTCCGACGGAGAAATGCATCATGTGAGGCGCGCGTCGGATGTGGCAAAGGTCTTTCCTGATCAAAAAAGGCAGATAAGACAGTTGGCGAAGAGGCAACACCTATCCTTCTCAAAGAGTGAGCGCGAGAGAAGTCTGGTGAAAGTCGTTGAAAGCATTCAGGGCTCACCCATCTCTCGTCCGTCTCTCCCGTCAGTGGCGGCAGGCCGTGACCCGGGGAGGTCGCAGGGAGGCGAGCCCCTTCAGGGAGAAGCGGCAGGAATCCGTCAGACTGAGCCGGCAATCCCGGAGGCATCAATAGCCGACACGGCGCTGATTGCCGGTATTCCTGTCCTTGACAGTGATACCATGGCGGTTGCCGCGACAAAAGCAAAGGTCTATTTTGTGCCCGGTGTGAATAAGGCAAGAGTAAGTGTGGCCGATGACCATGAACTTGCCGAGATTGTCGTCGTCGGTGGCCGCCAGTCGGCAGTGAGCAACATGATGATGGGGGCGGAGAAGTTCAAGCCCCAGGTGCTGAAGAACATCCCCTCGGCCTTCGGCGAGTCGGACATCATGAAGATAGTGCTCACTATGCCAGGTGTCACCACCGTGGGAGAAGCGTCAAACGGGTATAATGTGCGAGGTGGAGCCACAGACCAGAACCTCATCCTTTTAGACGGGGGGACGGTGTATAATCCGTCGCACCTGTTCGGACTGTTCACGTCGTTCAACTCAGATGCGGTGGAGGATGTGGAACTGTTCAAGGCAAGCATTCCCGCGGAATACGGCGGCAGGATAAGCAGCGTGTTGAGAGTGTCCACGAAGGAGGCCAATATGCAGAAACTTACCGGTTCGGCAAGCATCGGAGCGCTTACAAGCAAGGCGGACGTTGAGATACCGGTTGTCAAGGAGCATGTGTCGCTGCGGCTGAACGGCCGTACCACCTACAGCGACTGGATTCTCAAGCATTTGCCGGAGGACAGCGGCTACAAGAACGGCAACGCCAACTTCTACGACCTTGGCGGCGTACTGACATGGCGGCTCAATGGTATGCATCGCCTCAAGGTATATGGCTACTGGAGCAACGACAGGTTCTCGTTCAGTTCGAAAGATAAATATGGCTATCAGAACCGTAACTTCTCCGCGGAGTGGCGCTCTATGCTCAGTGAGCGAATGACCGTCACGTTTTCTGCCGGCCTCGACCACTACGACTATTTCAATGAGGACAGGAACGTACCCACGATGGCAGGCCGGTTGAGTTTCGGCATCGACCAGTTGTGGGGAAAACTGCATGTCCGTCAGCGGCTGAGCGAAAAGCAGGTCCTCACCTATGGCCTCTCCGTGCAGCGCTATGATGTGCAGGCTGGCAAGTATGAGCCTGTGGGTGAGGAGTCGTGCATCACGACAGACCAGTTGCAGAAAGAGAAGGCGTTGGAGAGTGCCGCGTACATTGACTATGAGCGCTCGCTCACGGAAAATCTGTCGGTCTCAGCCGGTCTGCGCTATTCTGTGTTCAATGCCCTTGGACCCCGTGACGTGAATCTCTATTCCGACGGTGAGCTCCCGTCGGAGGCGACATTATTGGAGACACGCCGTGAGACAGGAGTCTTCAAGACCTATCATGCTCCTGAACTGCGACTGTCCGCCCGCTATGCCCTGCAGGAAAACCTGTCTTTGAAGGCCGGCTTCAACACGATGCACCAATATATCCATAAGGTGTCGAACACTTCTGTCATGTCGCCTACCGATATTTGGAAACTCTCCGACTATAATATCAAACCGCAGAACGGATGGCAGGCGGCAGCCGGTGTCTATCACGAGACTGCTGGCAAAAAATACGAGCTCTCGGCAGAGGTCTACTACAAGCACATCAGCAACTATCTCAACTATCGCAGTTCGGCAGTCCTGCTGATGAACCACTACCTTGAGACCGACGTCATCTCGACCAAAGGGCAGGCATACGGCATAGAGTTGCAGGCGAAGAAACCTATAGGCAAGTTGAACGGATGGGTGAGCTATACCTTCTCGCGCTCGTTGCTCCGTCAGGATGACAAGAGGGTGGCCATGCCCCTGAACGACGGAGAGTGGTATCCGGCAGAGTATGACCGGCCTCACGACTTGAAGGCGGTGGTCAACTACAAGTTGACGGAGAGATACAGTTTCTCGAGCAACTTCAACTACGCCACCGGCCGTCCGACGACGTTGCCTGCCGGCAAATATTACGACTCGTCGAACGGGATATATATGCCGTACTACACAGACCGCAACAAATACCGTATTCCTGACTATATGCGTCTGGACCTTGCGTTCAACATAGAGCCGACTCATAAACTGACAAGTTTTTTCCACACGTCGTTCTCTGTAGGCGTATATAATGCCCTCGCGCGCAAAAACGCCTACAATATCTATTATGTCACCGAGGGGGAGGAAATCAAAGGGTACAAACTGTCTGTTTTCGGCACCGCCATTCCTTATGTCTCACTTAACATCCGATTCAACTGAGATATGATGAAACTGAGAAAAACGCTATATTCCGTGATATGCCTGATGGCAGGCGTATGTACGCTGTCGGGCTGTATAGAAGAGTATGAGGCAGACATCTCTGCGAGTGACTCCTATCTGCTCGTCGTTGAGGGTACGATATGCTCTGGCAAGTTGAATCAGTTCATCCTGTCGCGCACACAGTCGGTCTATTCTACCGAGGAGGCTCAAATGGAGAGGAGGGCAGAAGTCTCTGTGCGCGGAAGCGACGGCTCGGTCTTCATGACACAGGAAAACGGCGGGTGCTACACCTGCTGGATAGGCACCCTCTCTCCCGACGTGGAGTATTATCTGCATATCGAGACGGATGAGGACATCTATGAGTCAGAGCCTCAGAAACCTATGCCCACCGAGGGGATCGCTGATGTGAGGGGAGTGCAGGACACACCTGAGAGCAGTATCGACGTGCTCGTCACTCCTGAAGCACCTCTAGAGTCGGGTAGGGTGAATTACTATTCGTGGACATACGACGAGACATGGGAAGTGCATTCCGACTACACGACTCACATGTATTTCGACATGGAGACGATGAAGGCAGTCTTCAGGACAAATCAGTTTCCTGAGCGCGGATGGAAGGATGCTTCAGGCTCGACCATCATGGCTGGCGCCAGCTCGAGTTACGCGGGACAGCACATCCAAAGGCTCAAGATCTACGACATTGACCGTGGCGATGAGCGTATCTATCACAGGTATAGCGGGCTGGTGCATCAGCGCGCCATCACAAAGGCTGAGTATGAGTATGAGCTTGCGCGGAGTCAGGCGGGTTCGGAGATGGGGGGACTGTTCACCCCACTGCCGTCGGCCCTGCCCACCAACATCCGGTGCCTCACGTCGCACAAGCACGTGATAGGATTTGTGGGATGCTCGTTGAATACGAGCGATTACAGGTTCTTCCTCAATGCCGCGGATTTCTCTGTCTACCGTCCTCCGATGAAAGACGAGCGTGTCTTTTTCGAGAACCCCAGCGATTCGGATTGCCGCCAACTGGTGGGCCAGGGCTTGTACCTGTGCGAGTGGAAAGATGAGAGAATGATGCCTGGCGGCAAGTTGACGACGATATGGGCTTACCAACGCCAACTTGATGTCAGATACAAAGGCGCGTATATCATAGAGCCTGTCTTTTGGCCGTCGGAAGGAGACGATGGTGAGCAGCAATCACCTGAAAGTCATTAAGAAATAGAAGATGAATCACAGAATCATATCACTGACAGCAGCGATGGCGCTCGCCCTGAGCACCCTTGCCCAGAATGTTGAGACCGACCGCCCCTGGTATCTTGCCGGCGAGGAGATGAGGGTGGACGTGACCGGTTGCGATGCCTTGATAGCCTACGCCGAACTGTGTGACACCTACGGACTGGCGGCAGGTGCCGTGGTGGGACTGAAAGGCGGAGAGGGAACAGGCATAATCCAACTGCCTCCGCACCTCCATAGCGGATACTATGTGTTGTCGGTCTATACGCGCGACAACGCCCGTGTGGCTCACCGGCTTGTCGCTGTCGTCAATCCTCTCCGCAAGAGTGGATACGACGATATCAAATGGGTGGAAATCACCCGTCCCGACTCGTTGAGTTATCCGTCAGCAGGTGAGAGGCCACGGACAGGCGCCGGCGGTGCGGAAACAGGAGAAAGCCTCGCCGCTGCCGGCCTGGCAGACAAGAAAGAGGCCGATGTGCGTGAGGCGGAAGGCCACGTTGTCAAGGCGCGTGTCAGGAATGTCTATGAGGGCACGACTTTCAGGGCCGGTGAGATTCGCCCCGCCATCAGTATCATAGGCAAGCAGATACACTATTTTGAGGGGAAGATGGTCGATGACTCCACTGCCGTCTTCTATACCTACGGCATCCATGGCAAACTGCCGCTGGTGCTCTCTGCCATGACGTCGACAGGAGTGAGCCTGCCTGTAGAGATGCTCAGTCCGTTTGCCGCCTTGCTCCCGAAAAGTCTTCCGCATCTTGTGTTCCACTATCAGCGCAGTGAGGTGGAAGCCCGCTCCATCGCCATGCAGCGGCATCTCAAGGCCATTGCGCCTGCCAAGCGCGAACTGCAGTTGGGTGTAAATGCCGATGAGACGGCAGAAGAAGGGGTGGTGCTGGACTACGACGACACTGCCTATGGCACCCGCCCTTATCTGTCTTATAATCTTGATGAGTATCGTCAGTTTCTCACCATCAGGGAGGTGCTGACAGAATATGTGGAGTGCGTCAGCAACAAGAAAATCAATGGCGTGCCACGCCTGGTTGTCTATAGTAAGCAGAATGCCGATGATAGCTCAAGGCCCACGTTGGTGCTGATCGACGGCATGCCGGTCAGCGACATCGAGCGGCTTCTGAACTATGATGCCCGCCGTATCCACTATATCAACATCTACGACGGCCAATACACATTTGGCAACGGCATTTATAATGGCATACTGTCTTTCACGACACGCTCGGGGCGACTCACCAACTATCCCACAGAGCGCAATATGCAGTATCTGGTGTATGATTTTCCCTGATGCCGATATTAATTTTTGTTAATTGTTGGTCTTGTGCGAGTCTTAAGTGTCTTTATCTCACGGAATTTTACTAATTGTGCAACCGCTATTACGAGATAGTAGCAATTAATTCAAACCAAAAAACCAAAAAATGGCAACAAAAATCAGATTACAGCGTCGTGGCCGCAAGAGCTATGCTTTCTACAGCATCGTTGTCGCCGACGCAAGAGCACCACGTGATGGTAGATTTACTGAGAAGATTGGTACCTACAACCCCAACACCAATCCTGCAACTGTGGATTTGAATTTCGAACGTGCACTCTACTGGGTAGAGGTTGGCGCTCAGCCCACCGA
>CADBLU010000012.1 GCA_902795605.1 uncultured Prevotellaceae bacterium
ACTGTGTGAGGTCAGACTTCTTCGGCTGGCGCTTCTTACGTGGCATGGCTGTCGTCCAGAGGGGCAGGCCCATCTTGTTCATCGTACGGCAGACGGTGGTCATCAGCGTGGGGCCAAGGGTGATGTGGGCGAGATGAGCCACGTCGAGTACGACGCGCAGACCACTCTTGATGCCAGCCATATGGTTCGCAGCAAACTCTCCCACCTGATAGCCTAACGCGTTGTTGTTCATATCCAATTGGCGGATAAGGTGCGTCAACTCGCCGGTGTTGATCTTCATCGGACAGGAGGTGCTGCACAGACCGTCGGTGGCACAGGTCTGGTCGCCGTAATACTTGTACTGCTTGCGAAGACGGGCGGCACGCTCGGGGTCGCGCCCCGTGACTTCCAAATCGCGGATCTCACGCTGGACGGCGATGCGCATCCTGCTCGAAAGGGTCAGGCCGCACGACATGCAGTTCACCTCGCAAAAACCACATTCTATACATTTGTTGGCGCGCTTCACCTGCTCGATGGTCTCCTTGGCCGTCGAGAGCTTGGGATCCATCAGGTAGTGACCGCCGTCAGGCACACGCTTGTACTCGTAGTCGAGTACGGGCAGCGGTTTCAGACACTTGATGAAGCAGTCGGGATCGTCGTTGAAGATCACGCCTTGGTTCAACAATCCTTCGGGGTCGAAGATACGCTTCAACTCCTGCATCACAGCATACGCCTTCTCTCCCCACTCGTACTTCACAAAGGGGGCCATGTTGCGACCGGTGCCATGCTCGGCTTTCAACGATCCGTCGTAATCCTCGACCACCAAACGGGCCACAGCACGCATCATGTCGGCGTAACGCTTCACCTCGCTCTCACTCTTGAAACTCTGGTTCAGGATGAAATGGTAATTGCCTTCAAAGGCGTGACCGTAGATGCAGGCGTCGTCGTAACCGTGGTCGGCGATGAGTTGCTGCAACTTCACCGTGGCCTCGGGCAAGGAGGCGATGGGGAAGGCGACATCTTCAATCAGACAGGAGGTGCCCACAGGACGGGTGCCGCCCACGGAGGGGAAGATGCCGGAACGTATGGCCCAGTACTTGCCGTAGACGGCGGGATCCTCGGTGAACTCGACGGGGATGTAAAGACGGAAATGACCAAGGCATTCCTTGATCTTCTCGATCTTCTCCAACAACTGCTCGTGGGTGATGCCCTTGGTCTCGGTCAGGATGGCGGTGAGATGGTGGTAGTCGCCAGGTTGCACACCGGCGATCTTGCCGGAATCGACATCTTCCTTGTACTGCAAGAACACGGGGTCGTCGACGGAACTCAACGACTTGTAATCGAGCATCTCAGCACTCTTCACCATCAGGTCCTCGGCACTCATCGCCAAGTCGTCGGCACCTGACTTCAACTGCTTCATGGCTACCACGGCCTCGCAACTCTCCTTCATCGACAGGAAATAGACCATGGCGGAGGCTTTGTAGGGATAGTCGCGAAGGGTGCGCATGGTGACCTCGGAGAGGAAGGCCAAGGTGCCCTCGGAACCCACGATGCTGTGGGCGATGATATCGAACGGGTCGTCATAGGCCACAAGCGGACGCAGATTCAGGCCGGTGACGTTCTTGATGAGGTATTTGTTGTGGATGCGGGTCCTCAACTCCTCATCGGACCTGACCTTGTCGCGAAGGGCCTCGATCTGTTTTAGGAAGTCGGGATGGCTCTGGCGGAAGGAGGCTTTGCTCGCCTCGTCGCCGGTGTCGAGGATGGTGCCGTCGGTGAGAATCAGACGGGCGGAAACCAACATGCGGTCGCTGTTGGCATGGACACCGCAGTTCATGCCGGAGGCGTTGTTACACACGATGCCACCAACCATGGCGGAGCCGATGGAGGCGGGGTCGGGGGGGAACACACGGCCGTAGGGACGCAGGATGTCGTTCACACGCGAACCGACAATGCCGGGCTGAAGACGGATGATCAGGTCGCCGTTCTCCTTGTCTTCTATCAACTCGTACTTCTCCCAGTGCTTGCCGGCTACAATGAGCACACTGTCGGTGCAACTCTGGCCGGACAAGGAGGTGCCAGCGGCACGGAAGGTATAAGGCAGATGGTGCTCCTTACATAACTGGACTACTTGGGAAATCTCTTCTTCGCTGTCGCTGCGAATCACCAACTGAGGTATTTGACGGTAAAAACTGGCATCGGTACCCCAACCCAACGTGCGCAGTTCATCGGTGTAAATACGGTCTGAGGGAATAATGCGTCGAAAGGCCGTAAGAATGTCGTTCGTCATAGGCTAATAAGGTTTTTAGGTTTTCTGCTTACAAAGATAACAAAAAAAACGGAAAAAATGCGTAACCTTCCATTTTTTTCTGTATATTTGCAGCATAATATACTTTTATTACTGCATAACCTATTATAATACAACTAAAAATTGAAAAACCTATGACAGCGTTAGTTTCCGTTATCCCCATCCTTTTGCTCATCGTCTTGATGATGGGATTCAAAGTCTCCGGCTATAAGAGTGCCATCGTCACTCTCGTGGTCACCGTCCTGCTTGCACTCTTCGCAGCACCTGCGATGGGCATCATTCCCGAAAAATATACGGGGGTCAGCATCTATGGCATCACCCTGTGGTCGGTCATAGAGGGATTTCTCAAGGCATGTTTCCCCATCATACTGATCATCATCTGCGCGATATTCAGTTATAATATCCTATGCGAGACGAAAGAGATAGAAACCATCAAGACGCAGTTCATTCAGATGACATCCGACAAGGGACTGCTCGTACTGCTGCTCACATGGGGTCTCGGAGGCGTGCTCGAGGGTATGGCGGGATTCGGTACGGCGGTGGCCATTCCTGCGGCCATTCTCATCGGACTGGGATTCAAGCCTATGTTCTCTGCCGTCATCTGTCTGATCGCCAACACCGTCGCCGTGGGATTCGGCGCCGTGGGACTGCCCGCCACCACCCTCGCCAACCAAGTGGCTGCCGAGGGCACGGCATCGCCGGAGATGCTCTGCGAGGTGGCCACGTTCATCATCGTGCAACTCGCGCTCATGTTCTACATCACCCCGTTCCTCATCCTCATGATGACCGACAGGACGAAAATCATCAAGAACCTCTCTCTCGCCATCTTCGTGGGCACCTTCTCCATCATCGTGCAGTTCTGCTGCGCCCACTTCATCGGACCGGAGACACCCGCCATCCTCGGCAGCGTGGCAGCCATCATCGCCATGCTCATCTACAACAAACTCTTCATACGCGACGAAGACCCGTCAGACGAGGTGAAAGTGGAGAAAAAGACCTTCGGACTGGCAAAGACCTTGAAGGCATGGAGCGTCTACGGACTCATCATCTTCTTCATCCTCATCTCAAGCAAAATCGTACCGGCCATCAACGAACTGCTCAGCAAGACTCTCGTCACGCAGTTTGAAGTGCCGGTCATCGGCAACAACTTCAAGTTCGGATGGCTCTCCAACGCAGGACTCATGATCTTCCTCGGAGCCACCATCGGCGGACTCATACAGGGCATGAGTTTCGGAAAACTGATGAAACTGCTGGCAAAAACCACCATCAACCTGCAGAAGACGGCTGTCACCATCTGCTGCCTCGTGGCCATGGCCATGATCATGAACAACACCGGCATGACCAACGACATCGCCAAGGGACTCGTGGCACTCACAGGCTCCGTCTTCCCGTTCGTCGCACCGCTCATCGGCTCCATCGGCACCTTCGTCACGGGAAGCGCCACCAATGCCAACATCCTCTTCGGAAAACTGCAGGCCACGGCAGCACAAGACCTCGGACTGGTCAACCAGTCCACCTTCTTCGGTGTGCCGGGCAATGAGACCAACTGGCTGGCTGCGGCCAACTGCGCCGGCTCTGAGGGTGGCAAACTGCTGTCGCCGCAGAGCATCGCCATCGCCACGGCCGCCTGCGACATGGAGGGCCAGGACGGCGACATCATGCGCAAGACCATGCCGTTCGCCATCTTCTGGATACTGATGAACGGCCTCATGGTGTTCCTCGGCCTCCACGTGTTCTAAACCGTTGCCGATATCCGATATCCGCGACACACCATCCCATTTCCTGTCTCCTTGTCTCCTTAGGCTCGCTTCCAAGGTATCAAGGAGACAGGTTTTAAGAATCTAAAAGCCGCGAGGCAAAAGAAAAAAGGAGTGGACAGAAGAACTGAGACTCCCAATATTTCATAGAAGCACATATATAATTATAGAGCCAATGAACAAGACCGTATTGATCACAGGCGCCACCAGCGGCATAGGACTCGCTTGCGCCAGGAAATTCGCCGCCAACGGCGACAGACTGATTCTCACAGGAAGAGACCAGCAGCGACTCGACGACATCCAAAAGGAGTTGGCCGACAAGGGAACGGAAGTGACCACCCTTGCCTTCGACATCAGAGACAGGGAAAAAGCAGGCCAATGCATCGGCAACCTGCCGGAAGAGTGGCAACGCATCGACGTGCTGGTGAACAACGCCGGACTGGCACTCGGCCTCGAACCCGAATATGAGGGCGACATCAACGACTGGGAGACGATGATCGACACCAACATCAAAGGACTGCTCACCATGACAAGGCTCATCGTGCCAGGCATGGTGGAGCGCGACTGCGGACATGTCATCAACATCGGGTCGGTGGCTGGCGACGCCGCCTATGCCGGAGGGAATGTCTACTGCGCCACCAAGGCTGCTGTCAAGGCGCTCACCGACGGACTGCGCATCGACGTGGCCCACTCGGCCGTCCGCGTCACCAACCTCAAGCCCGGACTGGTGGAGACCAATTTCAGCAACGTACGTTTCCATGGCGACAAGGCACGCGCGGCAAACGTCTACCTCGGCATCAAGCCACTGACCGGCAACGACATCGCCGACGTGGCCGTCTACGCCGCCAACGCGCCCGCGCACGTGCAGATAGCAGAGGTGCTCATACTCGCCACTCACCAGGCCAGCGGGAGCGTCATCATAAGGAAATAGCCCACAGAAAATCCCCTGTCAGGAGAAAGACCGCTGACAGGGGATGACTGTGTCTGGCCGGGAGGCCATCACCATTCCGCCCACCCCACCCGCTCTTACCGCACGGTGAAGTGCGCCTCGCGGAAAGCGCTTACCACCTCCTCCGACGGCGACTGCCCCAACTCCTCGGGAATGCAATACTGCTGGATGACAGACACCTCCTTGCGCACACCCTCGGCAATGAAATGGCGGAAGGTGTCGAGAAGGTCAAGCTGCGAGAGCGTGGCATTCTTCGTCTGCTGCTCATAGAGTTTGCCGCTGGAACTCGGAGCCGACAACTTCCCCTGAAGGGCACCCGTCACGCCAGAGATGTCCTCCATCAGCCCCAACTGCGTCTGGAGCAGTTCGTTGATACCCACGTTCACAGCATTGGCCGACACCTGCTGAGGGAGAAGGGCTCCGTTCTTTGTGCGCACCGGTATCACACCATTGAACCGCGACCACTGCCGCGCCACGTCGTCGACGGTATAGCCCTCGGGCACGCATTCCTCGGGCACGATGAGCACTCCCTTGGCCGACGAGCGCATCACCCAGTCGTAGAGGGTGATCAACCGGTTGGTGTAGCGCTGCTGGTCGATCACATCGGCCACAAAAGAATGAATCTCACCATCGACAAACGGATAGGCCTTGAACACGTAGGGATGCCCGAGATGACGATAGGGAGAGACACCCTCGGCAAGCACATCGCCGAAAGGAGTGAGGAAATAGTAGTGCCACGACGACGCCACAGCCCACACGCCCTCTCCGCCGCCGGCATCGGCACTGTGCCACGAGAGACGGCCGGCGGCACGGTCGTGGGACAGCAGACCGGCGCGACGCTCCAGACGCCACACCTCATAGACACGGCAGAGACGTTCGCTGTGAGGACACAGAAACGGCTCCCCCTCACGGGCATTGCATCCAGCGGCGGTGAGCATCTCATCCAGACGGTCGCCATAGTCCTCCAGGCGGTAGACAGCGGCAAGAGCCCTTATGTCGCCACGGGTATGGGCAAACTCCTCACAGATTTTCTCGAAGCACATGTCGTGAATCTCGCCCAAACACTCCACATCCCACCCGCGACAGTCGCACATCTCGCGGTCGACGAAAAAGTTGTCGGGCGACACATTGTCGGTCCAACAGCCACTGAGACCTCTGCGCACGCCATACGACTTGCGCTGCACCACCATGCCCGAGACAAGGAACTCCTCAAAAGCACGGCTGTCTATCTCATCAGAGCAGTTGGCAAGATGTATCTCACTGAGCATGCGCTCCATCAAGCGCGACGCCGCCTTGTGCGACGATGACACCTTCGGAGGATGTGACTCCGAACGGTAAAGACCCAGCACCTGCTTCACCAACCGGCGGATGAGGTTGTTTTTCAAAGGCTCGCTGCCCTGACTGCGGATATACTGCTCTTCACGCACCCAGCGCCCGTCCATTTGCACATAGTCGCCCCACTGGTCGCCATAACAATAGCGCTTGCAGCGCTCACGGCAGCTCCTGTATCCGGCCATGCTCTCCCAGTGGGCTTTCGCTTCCAACAGCAGGGCCACATCCTTGCGGTATTTCCTCATTTCTTTCTCCTTATCTTATTTTTATATGAGTTTCCAGGCAAATATAAACCACTGGCTCACCCCATACCTGCCATTTTGAAAGAAATCATCGTCAATATAGGCTATGATTCACAATAGTAATGTCTAAACTCCTAAACTCCTACACTCCAAAACTCCCACACTCCAAAACTCCTTTCAACTTGACTCTCTTAGTTTTTCCTATTTCTTCAAAAAACTCCTTAGCGCTCAAAGAATCCTTAAAGCATTATTAATTGTCCGTTTACACAACGTTTATAACCTTTCACTTTGTAACACTTTATCACATAAAAGATGAACTTAAAGTAACAAATTGTCAGTATTTACTTTACGAACAGTTTTTTTTCGTCGCTTATCGGTTTACATTTAGGCGATTTTAACATTTTTTATCTATGATTTGTTATTTTATTGATTATTTTTGCGAGTGAAAGAAGAAAAATGGATTTCTTCATAGAAATCATCACACAAAATTAACATCTTTAAATTTCTGAGTTTTGGTACACATTGGGGAACTTATCAAACAAACTTTGAAGCAAAGACGCAAATCGGTGGTGTGGTTTGCGGGGGAGTTGTCTTGCAGTCGTACTAACGTGTACAAGATTTTCTCTAAAACTTCCATCGATACGTACGATCTCGTCAGAATCTCTAAGATTCTTGACTTCGACTTTTTTGAGATTTACAGTAAAGAACTGAAAAATCTACCATAAAAGAGTAGCCAACACAATTTCAGGCACCATCAAGTGCCTGTTTTTTTTGCTCTATCCCTGACAATAGTAATAACGGTACTATATCACTTTAATTTGATTACTCAGCTTTCTCAAGTTGAAAGGAGTGTAGGAGTGTGGTAGTTGAGGATTTTTACATGAGCCCACTTTAAAAAGTGATTAGTCGTAGGGGCATACTTTATGTATGCCCGAAAAACGTGGATGTGTGCGCAAATAATTACAAAACATACGGGCATACAATAACGAGAGCAGCTACAACCATTCCGTGGTTGTGGCTGCTCTCGTTATAACAAACGGGGACGAGCAACAGAGCACCTTTTTCTCCTCACTTTCTCACCGCCGGAAAAAATTGAAGAATTTGTGTGCCAAAAAGTTGCACGCACGGCGACGTTTTTGTAACTTTGTGGCCAAACAACTGATTGGAAATGTACATACGGAAAATCATAATGGCGGGATGTCTGCTCCTGCTCATGGCTGGCTGTGCAGAAAAGATGAGAAAGGAATCGGAAGTCTCGTTCGAAAACGCGCAGGTGTATCTTAACGAAAAACCTTACACAGGACAAGTGTGGAGCGATGACGGCACCACATGGTGCCTGACAGCCACTGAAGGCACACCCACCGCCTTCACTCTCTACCACAACAACGGACAGCAGGCTTTTGCCATGACCTCGCCCGCAGACACACTACAGGCTTTCGATGAGCAGGGAGCACCCATCTCCATCGACACCTTCGCCGTGCGATACAAGGAACTGGCCCGACAGATACCGGCACTGATTCAGCGCATCAACGGCACAACCGCTGACACCACAAATCTTCAACCATGAGAAAAGCATTCGCACTCATCATCTCGCTGCTGCTCATCGCCGGCGGCACAGGCTACTACTTCTGGGACCAAAACCAGAAACAGGAGGCCAGGGAACGCTTCGTGCGCGACTCGCTACGACAAGCCCGCGACCTGGAGAACGCCAGGCTGGCGGCCCTCGAAAAAGCCCACCGCGACTCTCTCGCCGAATATGAGAAGACACACTCGAGGGCTGTGGTGCGTGCCATCGCCGAGAAACTCATCAACGATGAGATGATGAGCGGGCGCAACCACGTGGGGGGCAAAAACTGGTCGGAACGCATCAATATCCTCCGCGAACAGTGTGAGAACGTGCTGGCATACGACCGCAACGGACTCGACTCCATCTTCCGCTCCTTCAGCTTCAAAGGACTTATGGGAGACTCCATACACGTGCGCTCCGACAGCATCACCAATGTCTACCACGTCACTCAAGACTTCGCACTGGTCGATGTCCATTTCGACATCGGCGACCGCTGGCCTGAGGGACAGAACGTCACCTACCGACTGGCCTACGAGGATGAGAAATGGGTCATCGACGACTTCAGCTTCCTCTACACCGACGGCGAGTGTGTGACTGAGTCAGAAGAAATGAAATGGTTTATCTCCAGATTCGGAGGAGTGAAAGAAGAGGAAGAGGAAACACCCTCACAATAAGGATAGAGAGCATTATTAAAAATCCGCCGGGAGCACCTTGAGGTTCTTCCGGCGGATTTTTTTATTTCTTCTTCCTAGGGGGGTAGTTTTCCTAGGGGTCCTAGTTTTCCTAGGATTTCTAGTTTTCCTAGGATTTCTAGGATTCCTAGAGCGTCCTATGGCGTCCTATGCCATCCTATAGATTAATTATTCTTCACCACGGTCACTTCGGCCTGCCGCAGCAACTTGTCTTTGCGGTAGAAGCCGTCGCGAGTGATGGCAGCCACCATGCCGTCCTCTTTCTCCGGGTCGGCCACAGTGCCCACAATCTTGCCCTTGGAAGCATCAAACACGCCGCCGGGGAACTCTATCTTATAGACCCCATACGACTCGAGCACTTCGAGCAACTTGGTCTTCGCGGTGAGCATCCGCTGGATGGCACTCGTGGAGATGCGGCTCTGGTCGAGGCCGCGCTCATGGATGGTGGCCTCAGCCCATTCAAACGACTCGAGCACCTCAAGAAATTTCTTGCAAATCTCGCCCACCTGATTGTCGGCAGACTGCTCCTGAGTGGAAATCCAGTTGTTGAGCTGGATATTGTCGTTCACAAGACGGGTAATCTCACTCCTGATATCGTCAAACTTACTCATAATCCTTCAATTGCTTTTGGTGATTCGATTTCTCTATTTCACAACCAGTTCCTGACCTACTTCCAGTTGGTCGCTGGCCTTATGGCCATTCATCTTGGCGATATCCACATCCTTGATCTTCCCTTTATAGAGCTTCTGAGAGATTTTCCACCATGAGTCGCCTCTCTGAACGACATAGATCTTCTTGCCGTCCTTGATGGTCACCTTGTCGGCAGGGGCTGTGATGGATGCTTCAGCCTCTTCTGACTTCGACTCCGGAGCGGCCTTCTCTTCCGACGCGGCGGACTTCACCTCCTCCTTGTCCTTGGCCTTCTCCTTCTCAGCAGACTTGGTGACGGCAGCGGGCTGAGCTGAGATTCCCGCATCCTTCAGACGCTCGTTGAGCGATGAGATGGAGTCCTGCAACAATGCCACCTTCTCAGCGTCGGCCGAAGGGTTGCTGCTCTTGCCAAAATAGAGAAAAGCAAAAACGACGGCGGCCACCAATGCCATGATGGCAACCGGTTTCCAAACCGTAGCCTTCGATTTGCTGTCTTTCTCGATATCATCGAGAAGCCTGAAAACCTTCAGGTCGCTGCCACATTCAGGGCATCTCACGTCGCCCTGATGATAATCTTGGATATCCTTGCGCCCGCACACGGGGCATCTTGTTGAATCGGTCATAAAAGTTTCTATTAAAACGAGGCAAAAAAGGCCATTTCCAAAAATCGCGTCAAAGATACGAAATATTTTCTTTCCACGCAATAAAAATGCGAGAAATATTTGACCCTGTGCGAAATATGGACTTTTAAAGGCTAAAAATACAGCAATGCCAAAACAATGGCGACCACCGTCACTGCTTCCGGCATCCGGAGCCGTCGAAGCAATGGGTACATATGCGGCATTTGGGCAAGCCGATGGACTGCACAAGATGGTCGATCTTGTTGAAGCGGAGAGAGGTGATGCCCAGACGGTGGGCGATCTCGTCGACCATTCGCTGATATTCGGGGGTGCTGCTGTCGGAATAACGCTCCAGACGGGCATCAGGACGGCCCTCGAAATCCTGGATGATGCGGCGCGTGAGCAACTCCAGGTCGCTCTTCGAACTGGTGAAATTGATGAACGGGCAGCTATAGACAAGCGGCGGACAAGAGATGCGGGCATGCACCTCCTTGGCACCATAATCGAAGAAAGTGCGCACATTGTCGCGCAGCTGCGTGCCACGGACGATAGAGTCGTCGCAGAACACCACGCGCTGACCCGTGAGGATGGCACGGTTGGGGATGAGCTTCATCTTTGCCACAAGACTGCGACGCGACTGGTCGCCGGGGGTAAAGCTCCTCGGCCACGTAGGTGTGTATTTCAGCACGGCACGCTTGTAGGGGATATGATGCCCCTGGGCATAGCCCAGCGCCATACCGACACCAGAGTCGGGCACACCGCACACGATATCGGCCTCCACATCGTCTTCCTGCCCCATGAGGGCACCGTTGCGCTCACGCACGTCCTCCACATTGATGCCGTCGTAGTCGCTGGTGGGGAAACCGTAGTAGACCCACAGGAAGGCGCAGATCTGCTCCGTATCGCCGGGCGCCTGCAGCACCTCCATGCCGTCGGTGGTGAGTCGGACAATCTCGCCCGGTCCGAGATTGTGAATCGGACGATAGTCGAGATTGGGGAAACCCGACGACTCACTGGTGGCGGCGTAGGCTCCCTCTTTGCTGCCGATGACGATAGGCGTGCGCCCCATCCTGTCGCGGGCTGCGATGATGCCGTGCTCGGTGAGCACCAGCATGGAGCACGAGCCGTCGATGTGGTCGAACACCTTGTTGATGCCGTCGACGAAACTCTCACCCATATTGATGAGCAAGGCCACAAGCTCTGTCTGGTTGATCTTGTTGGCAGACATCTCGCTGAAGTGCATGCGCTTCTCGAGCAACTTCTGCGCAATCTCTCGTTGGTTGTTGATCTTGGCCACGGTCACCACGGCATACCGGCCGAGGTGGGAATTGACGATAATGGGCTGAGGGTCGGTGTCGCTGATGACGCCTATACCCATGTGACCATGAAACTGATCGAGTTCATCCTCAAATTTTGAGCGGAAATAGTCTCTTTCGAGACTGTGGATAGAACGGCTGAAACCGTGCTCGGTATCAAAAGTGGCCAAACCGGCTCGCCGTGTACCCAAATGAGAATTGTAGTCTGTCCCATAGAAGAGATCGTTCACACAGCAACCGGTGCTAATCGTACCAAAAAAACCTCCCATAATCTGTTCTTACCTTAAAGAGTGATGCTAATCCTGTGCAAAGGTATACAAAAAATGTGAGAAACAACTAAACAGGAGTAAAATGTTGACACAACATGGGTGATTTAGGAGTCTTGGGGCCTTTGGCCACTATAAAAACCGGCAGGTCCGACGCCCTACTTCCGGCCGCGGCGGCGACAGAGATGGTCATTATACTCAAGTCCCGCAGTGGGCACACCTTTCGACGTGCCCACTGCGGGACGTATAGTCTGACGGCAGGCGCCGCCATTGACTAAGCCTACTCTCCGAAAATTTTCATCAGACGTTTGTGAAGAGGCTTTCCACGAAGGGCACGGTCTATAATCTTACCCTGGGGATCGATGAGAATGTTGTCGGGGATGGCATCAATCTTATAGGCAGGAGCAGCGGCGCACTGCCAACCCTTCAGGTCGGAGAGCTGCATCCAAGGCATATTGATCTGCTCGATGGCCTTCACCCATGCCTCCTTTTTCTGGTCGAACGAGATGCCTACCACCTCGAAACCCTTGTCGTGGTACTTGTTGTAGGCCTCAAGCACGTTGGGCATCTCTGCACGGCAAGGACCGCACCATGAAGCCCAGAAGTCGACGAGCACATATTTCCCCTCACCCACAAGTTCACTCACCTTGTGCATCTTGCCGTCAGGGTCGGGCATCTCAAGGTCAGTAAACTGCTGGCCGATAAAGTCCATCTTCGGACTGTCCTCAGGCTTGACCATCTCTGCCACCACGTCTCTGGCTTTCTTAAGATAGGGGTGCTTGGAGAACACATAATTCTCATTGACCAACCTGTCATACTCCTCCACGCCATTGTCGAAGAAATACATTTCCGCGAAAAGCAGAGGAATCAGCGAATTGCTCTCCTCCTTGAAAATCTTGTTTGCATAAGCCATCTGATCATCAATCACTTTGTTCATCTCTGCCATGATTTCTTCAGCATGTGCCTCCAACTCCTCCCTGCTCATCTTAGACACTCTCTCCCTCAGATTCTTCATCGGGACATTCTGCTCAACATCAATCTTGTTGAGACGTTCGTTCAGAGGAGAGCCTTTCAGCGTACTATCGTTCAGATTAACGTTCACAGGCGTACCGTCGTTGAAGAACGTCATGGTCCATTCCAAAGCCTCTGCCTTGACCGCCAAATAAGCATCTTTCTCGGCACTTCCTTTGAAAGAGAATTTGCCTTTGGCAACAGCCATGCTGTCGATAGCCTTATCTGTCAGTTTGTCTATCAGATAGACTTTCTTACCTTCTTCAGCGTATGTGCCACTGACGGAATACTTTACCTGCTGTGCCATCGAAGGCACCACTGCCACTATGAAAGTCGCAATCAACAAAATCTTCTTCATGCTCATTGTTATAGGTTTTATCTTCTTTTCTTGCCCAACATCTTCAATGACTGCATCAGATCGTTAAGCGCCGAGTGCCTTCACGAAATGTCAACCGAGATGTTTTCTGTTTGCAAAAGTACAAAAAAAAAGTCCGTGCCACAAAGACACGGACATATTTACGACAAATCTGATACATTTTTAACGATAAATCTGACACATTTTCAGGAGAATACCCGTTATGCGTCACGACAGACGTCCGGAAAGGTCGAGTACCTCACTCAACATGAAGGTGCGCTGGCAGTCGAGACAGGCCATATGACGGTTGACCAACGGACGGGGAGACCCCATCTGCGTATGACCGAAAATCTGAAAGGGAGCGACGTTGTCGCCGTCGTCGGGCAGAGGCGACGAGGCCACCTCATGACAGTCGGCCCAGAGAGGACTGCCCGACAAGGCCCACCCGCCACGCTCATAGCCCACGTCGGCCAACGCGAGGATGCCGTCGGTGCTGTCGGCCAACGAATTGATATTGTCGGCGATAGGAGCACCGACGAGCTGCCGGTGCTCATGAAGCCACACCTCAGAGACACCTGCGTGGGTGAGCAGACACTCCACCCCCTCATAGGTGGCATCGAAAGCCAGGGCAAACAGTTCTTTATGCTTCTGATAGAGGTTGTTGACCCTGTCGAGGAGGGCATAGTTGTAGCGGCTCGACTGGGCGATACTGCCGTAAAGCGGCGACACATAGTGCATGTCGTGATTGCCAAGCAACAGCGTCACCTTCTCGGGGTGGAGCGCAGCAAAATCGACTATCTCCTCAAACACACTCATGGCCTCCGCAGGAGAGATATACTCATGCGGATAGGGGTCGGTATAGTCGCCAAGGAATACCACATGGGCATAGTCGCCTTGCAACACCGGCTCACGCCAAAATGCTCTTCCATGCACGTCGGGCACGATGAGCAAATCATTGTCTTTCGTGAAATTCATCTTCATATCTGTCATTTATACTATATATAGTCTGAAAAAAGACAAAATCTATCACTTTACGTCACTTTTTTTTCTCAAATTGATGTTTTTCCAAGAAAAAAGCGTATTTTTGGCCAATAATTGCGGACAGACGAACGGATAGACATTTTCCGCCAATCGGCCGCATCCTTTTCTCACCAAAACATTGAATACTATGAGCGATTTTGAAGACATCATCAAGCAAATGCGAGAGAGCCTGAGCCAGATGGCAGAAGAGGCACAAGGAAAGTACAACGAACTGAGAGAATATCTTGACAGCCACGACTCTGAAGAAATCAAGAGCGACCTGAAAGAGATGGCAAAGAAAGCCACTGAGGAAGCACGCGAAGAGTTAGGAAAGGCCAAGGAGCAACTCGAGGAAGTGGACATCAAGGAGAAAATCGAAGCTGCCCGCGAGACCTTGGAGGAAGGCATGGGCAAGGCTAAAGAGAAGGTGGAAGAACTCCGCAGCGACTACAGGGAAGGCAAGATGGACGAGCGCATCGCCGAGGCCAGAGAGACCATCGGAGAAGGCATGGAAAAAGCGACGCAACTCGTGAACGAAGGCCTCGAGACTGTGCAAAAACAATGGGAGGAACTCCGCAAACGCCTCAATATCTAAAAATCTAAAGAATCTAGAGAATCTAGAAAATCTAGAATATCTAGGACATCTAGAAAATCCCCCTAAAAACCCCATAACTCTTTACCCATTAAAAATATGAGAAAGACGACGATGATGCTCATGGGGCTCCTCGCCCTGTTGATGATGGTAAGTTGCGGCAAGAGCAACACACCGAGAAGTGTGGCAGAGCAATCAATGCAATGTCTCAAGGAGAAAAAGTTTGACAAGTATGTAGAACTGGTGTACTTCAAGGAAGAGGCCGAAGGCAAGAAGGATCTCCTCGAGGACAAGAAGGCATCGATGAAAGACCTCATCCAGAACAAGTATAATGCCTCCGTGCAGCAGAACGGCTCCATCAAGGAGTTTGAGTTCGTAGACGAAGAGGTGAAAGACAGCACCGCTGTGGTGAAGATGAAGGTGACCTACAACTCCGGAACGACAAAAGATGAGAAGGTGAAGTTGAAGATGCTGCCCAACGGCGAATGGCGCATTGACGCCACGGGCAAATAACCTTCATCCCTCCACCGGGGGCACTACTGCTCTGATTTTTAGGAGTTTAGGAGATGAGGAGTTTAGACAACAGTTCGATTGAGCGAGAGGAGAGCGAAACAAAAACTCAGTTTTGTTTTCTTGATCGAGCGGGAGAACTATCGGCGAAGGATGTAGACATGGCGGTGAAATCCCCGTGATTCACAATAGTAATGTCTAAACTCCCAAACTCCTACACTCCCAAACTCCTACACTCCTACACTTCCAAACTCCTACAGGAAATCGATACTTGAGTCAGATATAATACTCTGCAGAGTCGATCAGTCCTGCCCTTAAAGCATATTTCGTAGCCTCGTGCACATTGTTGACGCCGAGTTTACGAAATATGTTTTTTCTGTGCGTGTTCACCGTGTGAAAACTGGAGAAGCGCTTCGCGGCTATCTCACGCGTGGTCATACCCAGCGCGATGTCCTTGAGCACCTCCGTCTCCGTGGGGGTGAGGTTGGGCTTCTCCTCGACGACAGGGGTGGCAAACACCATCTCGGCCGTCCGCTGACAGATGAAGCGACGGCCTGCCAGCGCCTGACGGATGCACTCGCGGATCTCGTTCAGCGGCGACTCCTTGAGCAGCACGCTCACCTGCGGCGATGAGGCCAGCACCCTTCGCACGAAATCGAGCGAGAGGTCCTCGCTGAAGATAATCCAACGCACCCGCGCATAGCGGTCGGCAAGAATCAGCAGCTCATCGGCATCGTTGATATCGAAAAGGGTATAGTCGACCACCACCACGGCATTGGGATAGTTGTTGAGCACTGCCATCATACCGGCCTTGTCCGACACCTGCCGCTGCTCACTCTCAGTGAGTTGACTCAGCACATACTGCAAACCGGCTCTCGTGATGTCCTGATTGTCGGCCAGCACGATGATCTGTTTCTCGTCAAGCATCTGTCTTATCGGATAGTTAATGGATTCTTTGACTCGGCATCAGAACGGCAAGAGGTTGTCGCCCTCCACGCCACACTCGGTGAAGCCCATCTCGCGAGATTTCTCTTCGCTCATCACGAAATAGACAGCCTCGCCCTCGGCGGCCACCTCACCGCGCGCATTCTCTACCGTCACGCTGATGGTGGCCATGTGGTGACGCTCCTCGACAAGGCGGGCCTTGATGGTGATCTGCACCTCGTCGCTCGTGAGAGCCTTCCGGTAGGTGACACTGAGTTTCGAGGTCATGCCGGCCGCCTGCAACTTTCTGGTCACCACCCAGCCGGCAGTCTCGTCGATGAGGGTGCTGATGATGCCCCCGTGGAGCACCCCCACCCAACCTTGATAATAGTCGCTCGGCCGCCAGAAGCAGAGGATGTCGTCGCCTTCCTCGAAGAACTCCATGTGGAGTCCTATGGGATTGGCAGGAGCACAGCCGAAACAGTTGTAGCCTTCCTTGTGCAGCCATGGATTTCGTATTTTTCTCATAATCTCGTTTGTGTCGATGGTCGTTGATGGTCAGAAGGAGAATTCGAAGCCCACCCTCACGCCGTGACGCTTCACACCGGGCAGACCGGTGTAGCTCAGGCGCCTCACATATTCTATCTGGAAGAATTTGAGCACGTTGTGCACGCCGGCGTGGAACTCCCAATAGGGGCGCCACTCACGCATGACATGACTTTCGGCAGGCAACATGAAGAGGAAGTCGGACGAGGCGTTGCTGGCCAGCGTCGGGTTGTTCTTGTCGGTGAGATGGCCCACCATACCTTTGAAACCGATCACCTCGCGCCACTTGAGCTTGTGGATGAGCGGCAGACGGTTGAATATCTTGCCGTTGATGTCCCAGTTGATGTCGAGGGAGGCGTAGCGGTCGTTGAGGAACTCCATGTTGTTCATCAGGGAGAACGTGCCCTCCTCGATGATATAGGAGAGGTTGGCGGCGGGCATGATGAGCAGGGGGAAGGGCACCTTGTTCCATTGGGCACCGGCCTTGAGACGGACGTCGAGACGCCCCCAACTCTTCAGCCAAAAGCGCTTATAGATGCCGGCCTCGGTGAAGTTGTAGCGGTATTCGCCGCCGAGCAGGCCGTCGAAACCGATGGTGTGGTTGATGGAGAACTCAGGAGCGTCGAAATTGATAGGCACACGGTGCTGCTTGGTATTGACATAAGTGCGGCCGGGACAATAGACGAAGCCGAGCGACAGTTCGGTGGTGCTGAGTTTGTTGACCATCGCGCCGTCGGACAGACGGCGGAAAGCCAACTCACCGGTAGGCTCATTGCTCTCCACCTTGGCGGAGATGAGCGTGCGGAAGCCCGCCTCCGTCTCCCAGTCGAACTTGAGTTCCTGACGGCGGTAGAAATACATCTGGTCGACCTTCTTCCACCTGAAGGCAGTGAACACATTGTCCTTGTCGGTGTAGAGGAACTTGTCGGAGGGCGACATCACATCGTAGGCGCTCGTAAACGACAGCGACTTGATGGGGAACTCCGCGGGCAGGTATTCCTTGCGGTTGAACGAATAGGTGAGCTGCGAACTGTAGTAGTGGCGCTTCGTGTCGCGGCCATAGGCATAGTAGCCTTTCCAGAACAGATGCGGATGGAGGGCGGCGGTGGTCTGTCCGCTGGCCCTGAAGCGCATTCCGTCGACGAAGTTGCTGGAGACGATGGTGTTGATCGGTCCGATATCAAACTTACTCTTCTTGCCGGGTCCGCCGTTGAGTTCCACATGGTTCTCGATGAGGGCCTTCGCACCGAAGAGGATGTATTTGAATCCTTTGATCTTCGTCATGTTATCGATGAAGTGGTCCATCGACGACTCGCTCTGTGTGAGTTCCACCTTGCGGTAGTCGCGCCAGAATGACTCGTCACGCATCCTGGCCGAGGCGTCGACGCTGGTGGCGGCCCTGCCCTTGAACATCTTCGCAGGCAAGGGGTCGAAGGCATAGTCGTGGAGATAGGTGGAGCGGATGACGACGGCCTTGCTGAGGAAATTGGTGACGGCCATCTCTACAATCATGTTGTCGATGTTGAGCACCCACTCGCCGTTGTCAAGCTGGCTATACTCCTGCTCCACACGCAGGTTCTCTACGAAGTTGACGTCGCTGCGCTTGGGGATGGTGAGGTTGCAGCGCTTCACGTGGAGCGTGGAGTCAGCCACGATAAACAACTCGCCGCGGAAGCCGAAGTCCTGCTGGTTGTTGGGGGTGAACTGGAGGTGATAGCACAGGTCGCGGCCCACATAGACCGTATCCTCGATATAATAGCGGTAGAAAGCCACGGCATCCTTGCCTATCGGACTGGTGAAGGGATACTGCAAGAGCCGCACCTGATCGTCGTAGATGTCGACATCGGTGAAGACATCCTTGAGGATGGTGTTGAGGATGTTGCCCGTCTCTATCAGTTGGTTCACACCCTTGCTCTGTTGTCCCAGCACGATGTCCTTGGCTCTCTTGGGCGACTTGCGGTAGATGTGCTGCGACACTGTCTCGTCGATGGAGAGCGGGAGGATAAGTTTGTTGTTGAGGGGGCACATCTCCACCTGGTTCACCATCCACTGCTGATTCTTCTTCTGCAGGGTCTCAAGTTCCTCGGGAGTCACATCATTGACAGCCAGCGTAATCTTCTGGTATTTGTCGTACTTGTAGTAGTCGTGGTTCTCAAGGTCGGTGCGACGCTTGGCCTCCACCACCCTCTTCATCAGTTCCACGGCGGGATTGTTCTTGCGGCTGTACTTGCTGCGGCGCTTCGACTTCACCACCACCTCGTCAAGACGGCGGGTGTCCGACCTCATCTCCACCACGAGAGGCAGGGTGAGCTGGGCGTTCACGTTGATGGTCTGCGTCTTGTAGCCCACGGCCTTCACCGTCAATGTCCACCCGTTATGGCGCTCGATGCTGAAAGTGCCGTCGGGACGGCCGGCGACAGAG
>CADBLU010000013.1 GCA_902795605.1 uncultured Prevotellaceae bacterium
CGGGGCATGGGGTAGCCGAGGTTGATCTCATAGTCCTGTGCCAGCAGGTTCTCGCCGCGGACCCACAGACGGAGGCCTTTGGTGACGGCATAGGAGACGGAGGCATTCAACAGGCAGAAATTCTCCTTCTGCTCATTGTCGCCCACGGCGGTGTAGAGGCCGTTGATATATTGCAGGCCACCTATGACCGTCCATCGGTCATAGTAGAAATTGGCTCCAAGAAACCCTTTGTAGGTGGGGGCAGCGACGACAGGATGCTCCATGTGCAGCAGCGAGTGGTTGGTGTTCACCGACCAATGGCTGCCGATGCGCCAGGCGGCCTCAAGCTCTGCGCCATAGTTCTCTATCTCGCCTGTGTTGATGTTCTTTCCGGCCACAGCCTGTATCAGGTTGTCGCCTTTAAGATAAAAGATGTTGGCACCGTAGCTGAACGCCCCCAGCCGATGCCGCCAGGAGAGTTCGTAGTTCCACAGGCGCTCTGCCCGCAGCGAGTCGTGGTTGGCCGTGCCATACATATACATCTCGCGGGTGTTGGGATTGCGGAAGCCCTTGCTCATCATGGCTTTCAGCTCACCTTGTTCGGCCAGACGCGCCACGGCACCCACCTGAGGCACCCACTCGCCGCCGGCCGTAGAGTGATGGTCGTAGCGCAGACCCGCGTCTAAGGTCAGCCACTGCGACAGGTCTTGCCGGAAATCGACATAGCCCGCCACCTCGTTCTCGTGCGTATGCGCACTCTGCATCAGTCGCCGCTGTGTGGTCACGACGGCCCCCGTCTTGCGGTCGGTGTAATAGGCGCGACCGTAGATATGCTGATAGTCGAGTCCGACGGTCAGGCGATTGCCCTCGAAGAGTTGCATGCTCTGAAACCACGACACACCTGCCACAGCATCTTTCGAGCGGAACAGGTCGGTCTGCGGTGTACCGCCGTCGGCATTGTAGCCGTCGTTGATCTTGTGCCGCCCGAAGTTGTCGTAGACGCTCAGGGCACCACTGGTATTCCCATAATGATTCTCCACCACCAGACTGGCAGCGCCGCGCGTGATCCACTGGTCGTTCTCCAACTTCAACTGGCTCACTGTACCGGGATTGCTGGCATTGAAATGCGTCAGGTCGAGGTCAAAATAGGCATTCCAGTGCGACGACAGGTCATAGCCCAGTTTCATATAGCCGCCATACTGCTCGAAGCCCATGTGCGGCCGGTGGTTGTCGGTGCGGCCATACTGCGCAGCTACTGTCGACGAGAACCTGCCGCTGCGCACCTGGTTGGAGAACTCAGCCTGCACGGTCCCGTAGCTACCGGCCCCGAGATTGAGATGGTTTTTCACCCCGTCCTCGTGCATCGAACGGGTGACGATGTTGAGCACACCGCCCATCGCATTGCCTCCATAGAGCACCGATGCCGGACCACGCAGCACCTCTACGCGCTCGGCCATCAATGACTGATAACTGTCGCTGATGGGATGTCCATAGACACCGTTGTACTGCGGATGACCATCTATCAGCACGAGCAACTGCCCAGCACCGCCCGACGCGCCTCGCAAGTTGATGCCGCCTGCCGCTCCCGTCGACACGCCGTAGCCCATCATCGAGCGCGAGGTGACCATCAGTCCCGGCACCTGCTGCATCACCGTGGGCAGCACACTCGTCTGGTACTGCTCCACCAGTTTCTCACGGCCGATAACGGTGACGGTCATCGGCAGGTGACGCACATCCACGGCATTACGTGTGCCGGTCACCACTATTTCCTGTAACGACAGGGAGTCCTTCAACTCTTCTGCTGACAACGTGGAGCAAAAAAGTCCACATAAGGCAGCCAAAATGGTCATTCTACGCATATAAAGATTTTTTATCGGTTGCAAAAATACGCAAAGCTCTCCATTTAAACATTCACAATATGTAGATTTTTTGACACATACTACAGATCTTCCTGTATCTGCCTCATTGGCTACCCGACACCTTCGCCGCCATGTCTCTCATAAAGTCGGCCGAGTGAGCGAAGAACCGACGGTATCCCTCACACAGATAGTTCAAGCCCGCCTCGCCCTCAGGCGTCTGCAGCAACCGGTTCTTGGGACATTCCCCGTGACACAGAAACCCGTAGGGGCACTGACGGCATTGCCGGGGAAGAGACGCCTTGACCGACTGGAAAGCGCGCTGCCGTGCACCGTGGGCGAGTCGGGAGAGCGGCTCTTCCATGATATTCCCCAACCTGTGCTCAGGAAAGACGAAATGGTCGCACGAATAGACATCGCCGTTGAACTCCATCGCCAGTGAATAGCCGCAACTGTCAGCCATGGAGCACAGCCCAGGCTCCACACCCAACCAGTTGGACAGTGTCGACTCGAAAAGTTGCACGCACACCTCGCCGACGTCGTGCTTTCGCCACTCATCGAAGACCTGGCACAGGAACGCCCCCCACTGCCGGGACGACACCGACTCTGGGGTCACCAGACTGCTTCCGGGGAAAAGAGGTTCGACGATGGGTGTGAACTGCAGATAGCGGCACCCGATACTCTTGAAAAAGCGGTAGAACTCCACAGGATGGTCAGCATTCAGACGGTTGACCACGGCAAGGGCGTTCCACATCACCCCATGGCGTTCGAGCATCTCGACAGCCCGCATCACCTGAGGATGCGTCTGTCCTCCGCGCCGGTCTTTCCGGTAGGCGTCGTGCAAAGGCTGCGGGCCATCGATGGATATGCCCACCAGCCATCCATTGTCGCGGAAAAACCGGCACCAGTCCTCCGTCATCAGCGTCCCGTTGGTCTGGATGCAGTTGTCCACCACATGGAAATCAGCATATTTACGCTGAAGCCGCAATACATTCTGGTAGAACGTGAGCGGCATGAGCAAGGTCTCTCCCCCATGCCAGATGAAAAGCACCTCGCGTTGCGGCTGCATCCGGATGTACTGCCAGGTGAACTCCTCGAGCACCTCATCGCTCATCACATGACGCGCCACATCCTTATAGAGTTGCGACTTCTCAAGATAATAGCAATAGCGGCACGACAAATTGCAACGCGACCCCGCTGGCTTGAGCATCACGTAGACAGGATGGGTGAAAGGAGCGGTGAAAACCGATTGCATTGCAGTTTTTCTTGATTCTTTTTGACTTTGGTTATTTGTTTTTGTAATGTCTGCTATAGTGTGCATACGTCCCGCATGACATGTCTTTGGCCAGCGTTTTCGTAGAGCACAGCAAACGTACCATAAGATACAGGTACAAATTTATATAAAATTCTCCATTTGCAAATATGTCGGATTTAGTTTTTTGTCGCGAGTTTAAATAATTCACCGGTAACCATTCAGTTCACCACATAGCCCTGCCCTGAGTTCCTCTACTCATCATCGGCAAGATACATAAGGGGAATTACCTTGAGTCAACAGTTAAATTATTCCCTTCTACATAAGAGCGCGAAACGCACGTTCGACGAGACAGATACTCATTCTGAGCATACCAAAAAAAAACGGCTGGTGACGCGTTCCGTCCCAGTCGTTTCCAACCTTTATCTTATGAAAAACCTCTAATGCCCTGACTTCAGGGCAGCGTGCTTAAAGCACTTTGCTGATCTGCTCTTTGATTTCAGCCACCACGCCCATGATGCGGGCAGCCATCAGAAAAATATCCATATCTTTGAAATTTATATTGACTATTATTATTCGTTTACGGGTGCAAAATTACGACTGTGTGGGCACACAATCAAATATTTTGCTGTATATATTCAAAAAACATACATTTTGTTGATGTTTATCAAGAGAGATTTTGCTTTCAGAGAGAGATTCAGTCAACAGCACGAAAATAGTCATCCTTTCATTTGGCAGAATCAGCAGAAAGCATTACATTTGCACTCCGCCATCACAAAATGGCAGAAGACGCTCAAACCTTCACTGATAATAGTCAATATGAATACTACTGACAACAAAATCCACAGTACTCCCAGAACCGAAGAGGCCGGAACGGAGAAAATCGAAAAGACAGATGTCCTCCACCTGCTGCTCAAGCGTATTGCCGCCAAAGATGATTATACTATCGGCCATCTGTATGCCAATGGCAAACTGGTCTGCGACACACTCGAGAAGACCGACAGAGGACTCCAGCAAGGCATGTCCACTGAAGAGTTGCTCAGACGTAAAATCACCGGGAAGACTGCCATCCCCACAGGCACCTACAAAATCACCATGGGGCACAAAAGTCCGAAATTCTCGGCCATAGACTACTACAATGACTTCTGCGGAGGATATATGCCACGACTGTTGAATGTGCCCGCCTTCGAGGGCATCCTCATCCACCGGGGCAACTGGAAGGAAGCGTCTGAAGGATGCCTGCTGGTGGGGGAAAACACCAGTAAAGGGGGGCTCTCAAGGTCAAAACCCCATTGGGAAGCGCTCATGAAAGACTATCTCATGCCCGCCCAGCAAAGAGACATCGACATCATCATTACTATCATGGCAGACTATGCTTGATGAAGCCCTGTTTTGCCAAAATTTATTTATCCAGTAAGAAAATCGCATAAATATTTTGCCGTTTACATAAAAACGAATAATTTTGCAGCCGAAAAGAATAATTATACGTCTATGAAAGTAAAAAACAGTAGGATGGAAGCGCTCAAGATGCTCATTTCGAGCATGGAACTGGGCAGTCAGGAAGAAGTGCTGCAAGCACTGGAGCGAGAAGGATTCAAGCTGACACAAGCCACATTGAGCCGCGACCTCAAGCAACTCAAGGTGGCGAAGGCAGCCAGTATGAACGGCAAATATGTCTACGTGCTCCCCAACGACACCATGTACAAGCGTGTCACACGGCCACGCACGGCCATGGAAATGCTCCAGAGTTCGGGATTCATCTCCATCAGTTTCTCCGGCAACATGGGTGTCATCAAGACCCGTCCCGGCTATGCCAGCAGCATCGCCTACAATATTGACAACAGTGAGTGCCCCAATATCATAGGTACGATTGCCGGCGACGACACCATCTTCATCGTCTTGAAGGAAGGTGCCAGTCAGGAAAGCGTCATCGACGACCTCACCCCCATCATCGGCGACATCCGCTGAGCCAAAACCTAAAGGAAGGATCCAACAGACAAGAACTATATCTATAATAAAGAAAATGGAAGAAATCAAAGTCATGGTGGCCGACTCCTCGCATGAGAAATACGTCGACACCATACTGGAAACAATCGCAGAAGCCGCCAAGGTGAGAGGCACGGGCATAGCCAAGCGCACCCATGAATACCTGGTGACGAAAATCAGAGAAGCCAAGGCGGTCATCGCCCTTGATGGCGACATCTTCGCAGGATTCAGTTACATCGAGACTTGGGGCAACAAACACTATGTCACCACATCAGGCCTCATCGTCCATCCCAACTACCGCGGCCGTGGCATCGCCAAGCGCATCAAGGAGATGACCTTCTCGCTGGCACGCACACGCTGGCCGCACGCCAAAATCTTCAGCCTCACCAGCGGTGCCGCTGTCATGTCGATGAACACCCAACTCGGCTACCAGCCCGTCACCTTCGACGACCTGACCGACGACGAGGCTTTCTGGCGCGGTTGCGAGGGTTGTGTCAACGTAGACATCCTGAAGCGCACAGGCCGCAAATACTGCATCTGCACCGCCATGCTCTACGACCCTGAGGAGCATCTGCCCGCCAAGATACCAGCCGAGGTGCTCGAGCGTATCAAGCAACTGGATAATTGAACATCATCAAAAAGGAAAAATATATGTCAAAGAAAAAAATTGTCGTGGCATTCTCAGGAGGACTCGACACCTCCTACACCGTCATGCGACTCGCCAATGAGGGCAACGAAGTGTATGCCGCTTGCGCCAACACCGGCGGATTCAGCGCCGAGCAGTTGAAGAAAAACGAGGAGAACGCCTACAAGTTGGGCGCCAAGCAATATGTGACGCTCGACGTCACCCAGGAGTACTACGAGAAATCACTCAAATACATGATCTACGGCAACGTGCTCCGCAACAACTGCTACCCCATCTCCGTCTCGTCGGAGCGCATCTTCCAGGCCATCGCCATCGCACGCTATGCCCGTGAGATCGGTGCAGACGCCATCGCCCACGGTTCCACCGGTGCCGGCAACGACCAGATCCGTTTCGACATGACCTTCCTCGTCATGGCTCCCGGTGTGGAAATCATCACCCTCACCCGCGACCAGGCCCTCACCCGCCAAGAGGAGGTCGACTACCTCAATGCCCACGGCTTCTCGGCCGACTTCACCCGTCTGAAGTATTCCTACAATGTGGGCATCTGGGGCACCAGCATCTGCGGCGGAGAGATCCTCGACTCGACACAGGGACTGCCCGAGGAAGCCTACCTCAAGCACGTCACACGTGAAGAGGAGACCCTCCTGCGCATCACCTTCGAGAAGGGCGAGATAGCCGCCGTCGACGGACAGCCGTTCGACGACAAGGTGGCCGCCATCCAGAAAATCGAGGAGATCGGCGCTGCCTACGGCATCGGCCGCGACTGCAACGTGGGCGACACCATCATCGGCATCAAGGGGCGCGTGGGCTTCGAGGCCGCCGCACCCAAACTCATCATCGAGGCCCACAGACTGCTCGAGAAATACACACTCAGCAAATGGCAGCAATACTGGAAAGACCAGGTGGCCAACTGGTATGGCATGTTCCTGCATGAGAGCCAGTATCTGGAGCCTGTCATGCCCGAC
>CADBLU010000014.1 GCA_902795605.1 uncultured Prevotellaceae bacterium
GCCACTTGGTTGGCGAGGGTGGTGGCGGGCAGTCCCACGGCGCCGAATCCCACGGCGACGGTGTTGGCGATCAGACAGATGACGGCTGAGAACATGGGTTTGAATCCCAGTCCGATGAGGATGGCTGCCGGGATAGCCACGGCGGTGCCGAAGCCTGCCATACCCTCGAGCACGCCTCCGAGGCCCCATGTGAGTAGGAGGACGAGGAGTCCTTTGTCGGAGGTCATCTGAATGAACTGTGTCTTGATGGTCTCAATCTCCTTTGTCTCGCAAAGGATATTGTAGCTGAAGATGGCACAGATAATGATGAGGATAATGGGGAAGCACGCTTTGAGCAGTCCTTCTATGGCCGACCACAGTGTGATGCCATAGATAGATACTCCTGCGTATTTTTCTGGGATGATGCCTAGTGCAGGAGCGGCAAACAATGCCAGCAGGATGGTGACGATGAGAGTGACGATGGCACTCTTGTAACCAGACACTTTGAAGCCCATCATCAGTACAATGAGCAGAACAATTGGGATAACTGAAACTAATGCAGACATAAGATTGAAGGTTAATGATAATTTGCGCTAAAGATAGTGCTTTTTTTTCACCCTCGCAATTTTTCGGGCGGAAAAATGCTTTTGGGCTGTGTTTTTTGTGGAAAAAGTGTCAAAAAAGCCGTCCTGATGCCATGGGCGTCTCCTCAGAAGGTGCGTTCGCGCGGTTTCTTCTTGACGACGTAGAAGAGGTTACGGATGCTGTCGAGGTCGAGGGTGAAGTCGGCATACTCTGGCGACGGATTGAGCGAATGGAACGTGAGGGTGCCTTTCTCCAGGTCCTGTGCCACCATCTGCTTGATGAGCACGCTCGAGTCGAAGACCACCACCCAGTAGGGATGGTCCTCATAGCGGAAGCCCTCGCGCCAGTGCTCGCGCTCCAGTTCCCTGACGAGCACCTTGTCGCCCGCCTCGAAACTCTCCCTCGTGCCGATGTCCATCGAGTCGCCCTGTATGTCGAACGAGAGGTAGTGCCCGTGAGCCACCAGGTCCACCTCGTAGGTCTCATACCCCCAGTCGTCGGAGGTGCGGTCGAGCCTGTCGGAGTCGTTGGCGAATCGTCCGAAGGCGGCGTAGGGCACATGCCTGACGGTCATCAGCAGTCTGTCGCCCTGTTTGTAGAACCTCGCACCGTATTTGTTCTCGGCATAGAAGGTCATGGCCTCCTGCCCGCCTCCCATCTGTTCGGCGTCGGGTGTGCTGAAGACGAGCATCTCGCCTCCTTTCCCCTTGATCCATGCGGTGTTGAGTCTTGGCTCGAAGGTGGCGAGCCTGTTAAGGAACTTCTCGCTCAGTGGCACCCGTCCGTTGACAATCTGCGAGAAGGCCGACGGGTTGTAGCCCAGCATCAGCGCCAGGTCTCGCTGCGAGGAAGCCCTGTCTTGTGCGATGAGCCATGCGATGACTCTGCGTAGTTTCTCGTTTACCATCTCTTGGATATGTTAAATAAATGTTAAAGTGCCGAAGTGTGCACCCGATTTTTATAAATTGTGTTTATATTTGCGGCTGAAATCAGTATTGATTTTATATTTTAGAGAGAATAACCCCCTATTTATGGGCAAAAATAAGAAAAATATATTTATCATCCAAATTTATTATAGGTTTTTTACAAAAAATATAATCTTATGTCTTTGAAAATATACATATTGAAGCATACAAATATAAACTACGAAAAAATGAAAAGACTATTTTCAGCTATCACTCAGTTTGTTTTAGGCACCCGCTATTATGCCGTGATTATCGGTGAGCGTGGCAGCGACCGCTATTATGTGGCCTCAGAGCTCCACCTCACGCGTGCCTCTGCCGAGGCCCACCGCCGGCGCATCGCCGAGACGCGCGCCTATGTGTATATCACCACCGTATCATTCAGATGGAGGCATTGAGATGGAGACGATGAAGATACTCGGCGTGACCCGCCGCAATGACATCACTTTTCACCGCAGCGGGCGTATCGACCTGACGGCCCATGTGTCGAAGGTGCTCCACCTGCATGCCGGCGACGTGATCAACATTGCCGCCACAGGCGGTCCTATTGTGGAGCACTACCTCTATGTGGCCCGTCGCGGCAGCGAGACCACCGGCCGCCATTGTGGTGTGTGCCGTCCTGCGAAGCGCCGCGGCAACTACCTGCGCGTGTTTTGCAAGCGTCTCACCGACTATGCCCTTTCCACCCGTTCGGGGGCCAGCAGTGTGGCTCTGCGCGTGGGCCAGGCCGAAGAGGTGAGCGGTCTTGGCACGGCGCTCCCCATCATCGGCCTATTCTAGTTTCTCTAGGAATACAAGATTTTCTAGGAATACTAGATCCTCTGGAGATTTTACCCAAAAACACTCAAAAAAGCGAAAAAATGTATCAGCATATCACATTCAAGGGGATGGAGAGCGTCCCCACCGACCATGAGAATCACGAAGGCAGTTGCGCCACACTTGTCAACCTCATCGCCGAGGGCGAGGCCCTGCGCCCCGTCGCCATGGACGAGCATCCGCTGGCGTCCGTCGCGGCGGACAGTAGGGTGAGGGCGGTCCATGCGACCACCGGCTATCGGCACATCATCGTCGAGCACAGCGACGGCGAGGGCGGTTGGGTCTACGAGTGGTGGGATGCCTCTGACGGAGGAGCTGGCATCCATGGAACGGAAACACTGATAGCAGGTGATGCCCTTCACCCGCTGGCCACGACGGCGGAGCGGGTGTGCGACATCGCCTCCGTGGGCGACACGCTGACCTTCGTCCTCCCTTCCGGACTGCTCCACTGCTGTTGGCTCGCCGAGGACGGCACCTACCTCGTGGCGGGCCACGACGACCTGCTCTACGACATCACCCTCACGCAGGACCTCCAGCGCCTACACACCGTCACGCTGCCCGTCAGTGCCTCCTTGGCCCGCCATCTCGATGCCCCCGGCGACCTCTTGTCGGGTTGCAATGCCCTCGCCGGCCGGATGTTCGACGGTTTCTACGACAGCGCCGATGCCTATGCCACTGGTGCCACCCTTGTGGCCGCCCATTTAGAGGCCGCCATCGAGCGGTTGGCCTCTGCCGAGGGACTGACGCGCCATGTGTCTTTGGGTATCGCGGCGCTGAGGCTCCGCGACGGCAGCCATCTCATGCACTCCAATATTTTCGCGCTGCTGCCGGCCGCCCTGTCCGACACCCTCCATGCCGACCGCGACACCGGACTCCTCACCATTCCTGTCTGGCTCCACCGCCATCAGGTCACCGTCGTGCTGCGGCATCCTGCCGTGGCTCGTCTCATCGAGGGTGTCGACATCTTCCTGACGCGTCCGCAGAGTCTGCTCGACCTTCGTCAGGCGCGGCGGCAGACCGCCGACGAGTATGGGCGCACCACCTCGCTCACCTTCGGACCGATGAGCCGGCAGTCTCTCGTGGCGCGTCTTGACCATCTCGACTTCTACCATGCCATGACCGTGAGCACCTCGCAGTTGGGCATGCCGCTCACGCTGGCCGAGGTGTCGGCGGCCGCGCCGAAGGCCGACCTCTCCAATTTCTGCCGCACCGACTGGGGCGCTGCGGTGGCCATCGCCCATCATCAGCGCCTCACGCTCGGTGCCACGACCCCTGTGCTGCATTCCCCCATGGAGGTAGGCGTGCGCTACCGCTACGCCACGCTGACGTCCGCCACCCGTCCCTCTGCCGGTTCGCCGGATGCGTCGGTCCTTGAGTCGGAGCGTGTCTGCGGCCATCGTGCCGACCTCGGCGACAACGAGTGGGGCACTACGGCGCAGTTGGTGACCCATGCCTACACCTCCGACAGTGGGGTGGGCGAGGTGTGGTGGCTCGACGAGGTGCAGTATCCGCTGCCGGGCATGATGATGGTTCCCTCGCGGCACGTGAAAGAGGTGGAGTATCACCTGCGGGTGACCCTCGACGGCACCACGCGCTATTTCACCACACGTCAGCATCTGACCACATTAGACGTGAAAGGCATGGCCGTGGCTGTCTTCCCGCCCTCCGGCGGTGTCCACCGTCCCTCGGGCAACGCCCTGCTGTCGCTCCTCATGCAGCAGGTGCGCGCCCTCGAGTATGACGGCGACAGCCGCACCTACGTGGAGAGCTATCTCACCTGGGAGGAGGAGACGGCCGACGCCTATGCCGTGCATGCCGCCCGTGCCCGCCAGTCGTGGGCGCTGTCGAGTGAACGGTCCGCCCTCCGCACGTCGTCGGCCGGCAGCCCTTTTGTCTTCCCCGGGCAGGCGTCGGCGGAGGTTGGCGGCGGCACCCTGCTCGGTCTGGCTGTCAACACCCGCAGGAGTGCCGACGGGTTGTTCGGCGACGGCCAGTTCTACGCCTTCAGCAGCGACGGCCTGTGGCTGTTGCGCTTCAGTGGCGGGAGATGGAGTGCGCAGCAGTGCGTCACGCGTCGGCCGATGCTTGCCGGCACGCGGGCCGTCTGCACCGACGACGCGGTGGTCTTCATCACCTCGGGAGGCGTGATGATGGTGAAAGGCTCCAAGGCCACATGTCTCTCCGAGTGCGTCGCCCATCCGCTTTTCACATGGAGGCATCTGCCGCATGCCGCCGACCTGCCGGGCATCGCCACCCTCTTGCCAGGCGTCGCCGGAGACAATGACGCGCTGCCGGGGATGAACGACGATTTCCTCACGGGGGCGCGGTTGTGCTACGACAGGGAGCGCCAGTGGCTGTGGCTCTACCATCCGCAGGAGGGCGGCCACCATTGGCCTTTGTCGCTGGTCTATTCACTCCGCTCCGGCACCTGGGCCCTCTCTACCGTCGTTCCCACCTCGGTGTGTGACGACGGCAGCCGCCTGTGGGGCACCGTCGCCGGCAGCGACGGCCAGTGCCGCCTGTCGCTTCTCGCAGCGCCTGTCAGGGCCACAGTGCCGGTGTTGCTCTGCACCCGTCCGCTGAGTCTCGGGCGGCGCCATGTGCTGAAGAGGGTGGTGAGGATGATGGTGCGCGGGCTCTTCGTGGTGAAGTCGACCGGCACATGCGGGTCTTCTGCTGGCACATGCGGGTCTTCTGCTGGCGGCACCACTGTCGGCGTGGCGCTCTACGGCGGCAACGACCTCCGCCATTGGCAACTGGTGGGCACGAGCGCGTCGCAATATCTGTGTCGCTATCGCGGCACGCCCTACAAATGGTTCAGGGTGGTGGTGACAGGAAAGCTCCGCGCCGGCGACAGCCTCGAGGGCGTCAGCTTCGAGTTCAAACAATGGTTATTTCCGTCCCGTGAGTAATGCCGTTGATTGCCTGAGGAGAAGGTGTCTTCCATCAGGATAAAGCATTTTCCATACGGATGCGATAACGGGGGCATAGTCGCTGGACAATCCGAAATGTATTATTATTGGCAACAAATGTATCATTCTCTCCAAATCGTTGAGGCAGAGGAACATCCACTTGTTAATGAATGCTAAATAATCCGTGTGTGCTTTTACCTTCAGCCGTTTTTCTCATCTAAAGTCAAGATATCTTTATCATGTAGAAAAAGTATGAAAATGGATATCCGCAAGTGTCATAGACAAGACAAGTGCGACGGCATACGAGACATAGAAAAGGACATTCACTATATAGGCCTAAATAACACAGAAAAAGGATGTCCTTTCCCTGAAATAGAAACTATTTTATATAAAATAATTGTTTTTTGACTTATGAAAGACGACAAAATCATGCGCGTCGGCGTTGTCGGTGCCGGGTGGATAGCCGAGAAGGCCGCCATCACCCTCAACGGACTCTCCGACTGTGAATGCTATGCCATCGCCTCGCGCACGCAGGAGAAGGCAGACGCCTTTGCCAGTAAATGGAATGTGTCCAAAGCCTATGGGACCTATCGGGAGTTGTATGCCGACCCCGACGTGGACCTCGTGTATGTGGCCACCCCACACTCCCATCACTATGAGGTGACCCGCGATGCCCTGCTGGCCGGAAAGCCCTGTCTGGTGGAGAAGGCCTTCATGGCCAACTATGCGGAGTCTGCCGCCATCATCGACCTTGCCCATGAGCGCCGCCTCTTCCTTGCCGAGGCCATCTGGACGCGTTACCAGCCCGTCGTGGGTATGGTGCGTCAGCTCATTGCCAGCGGCCGCATCGGTACGCCGCGTCTGCTCACCGCCACGCTGGGCTACAGCATGGGCGAGAAGCCCCGCATCATGCGTCCCGACCTCTGCGGCGGTGCCCTGCTCGACCTTGGTGTCTATGCCATCAATTTCATCCGCATGTTCTTCCCCGCCGACATCGTCAGCATCGAGAGCCAGTGTGTGAAGAGCAAAACGGGCATGGACCTGACCAACGCCTTCAGTATGGTGCTCGCCGACGGCATGCTGTGCAACGTGCAGTCGAGTGCCGCCTGCGTGGGCGACAATATCGGTGTCATCGCCGGCACCGACGGCAATCTCATCATCGACAACATCAACAACCCGCAGAAAATCACCGTCAACACCCACGACCGCGAGTTCGTGGAGGACATCCGCGTGCCACGGCAGATCACAGGCTACGAATACCAGTTCATCGCCTGCAGGGAAGCGCTGCTCGAGGGACTGCTTGAGCCCCGCGAGATGCCCCACGAGGAGACCCTCTTCGTGATGCGCCTCATGGACGACCTGCGCCGCAAATGGGGTGTGCGCTATCCCATGGACAAAGACTGACAAACAGCCGGACGGCAACAGCACACCTGAGTGCTGTCGCCGTCCGTTTCATATTCATACACACACATTATGAAAAGAACAATCATTATGGTGATGGCCGCACTGCTCTCGCTGGCTGTCATGGGCGCAGATGACTTGCGTCTCAACCAACTTGGCTATTTTGAGCGTCAAGGCGTCGGAGTGCTGGTCTTCAGCAACAGCTTCAACGGAGGCTTCAACGATGAGAAAAACTCCGGCATCGAGATTATCCATCACGGTGTGCGCACCGTGCAGGGCGGCGCCGTGAGGCTCAACAATACCCCCGAGCAGTGGGACCTCGTGCCGAAGATGACCAACCGCAAGGTGGACGAAGAGCACGGCAGCATAGAGGTGTCGATGCGCTACGACGACTACGACTTCGACAGTCGCGTGGTGGTGACGGCCAAGGGAGAGTCGGTGGAGATCGCCGTGTGGCTCGACAAGCCCGTGCCCGCCGCGCTGGCCGGTGAGGCAGGCTTCAACCTGGAGTTCCTCCCCTCGCAGTATTGGCTCAAGACGTTCATCGCCGACGGGCGGTTAGGGCGCCTTCCCCGCTATGCCACCAGCGAGACCATCGTACGTCCCAACGAGCAGAAGCCCCGTCAGTTCAAGGGTTTCCGTACCTACGACGACCGTGGTACCGGGCGTTTCGTCGACCCGCTGCCCATCGAGACGGCGCACACCATGACGCTGGCCACCGACGACCCTGAGCGCATGATCACCGTCAGCAGCGACGATGCCGAGTTGAAGCTCTACGACGGGCGCATGCTCGCCCAGAACGGGTGGTTCGTGCTCCGCAGCGTGCTGCCCTCCGGCAAGACGGGCAAGGTGGTGACTTGGACCGTGACACCCAACGCCATCGTCGGTTGGAAGCGCCAGCCCAACATCGGTTTCTCGCAGGTGGGCTATCTCCCCGGCCAGCCCAAGGTGGCTGTCATCGAACTCGACAAGACCGACACGCCGCAGGCCACCGCCGCCCTGATGCGCATCGGCGCCTCCGGCAAAGCCGAGGAGGCCCTGCGCCGTCCTGTCAGCACCTGGGGGCCCTACTATAAATATAATTATGTAAAGTTCGACTTCAGCGAGGTGCGCGAGCCCGGTGTCTACTACATCCAGTATGGCGACACCCGCACCAACGACTTCCTCATCGACGACCATGTCTACGACAAGATCACCGATGCCACCACCGATGTGTGGGTGCCTATCCACATGAACCACATGTACGTCAACGAGGGCTACCGCACCTGGCATGGCGAGCCCTTCAAGGAAGGTTATCTGCAGGCTCCTCCCAGCGACCACTTCGACCTGCACCGCCAGGGCAGCACCACCGACACGAAATACCAGCCCTATGAGTTGATCCCCGGTCTCAATATCGGCGGTTTCTTCGATGCTGGCGACTTCGACATCGAGACAGGCTCCAACATCAATGTCGTGCAGAACTTCATCCGCACGTGGGAACTCTTCCATCCCGAGCGCGACGAGACCTTCGTGAGCCAGGAGCAGAGATATGTCGACCTGCACCGCCCCGACGGCGTGCCCGACATCCTGCAGTTCATCGAGCACGGCACCCTCAACCTCGTGGCACAGGCCGAGCAGATAGGCCACATGGCATCCACCCTCTCCAACTCAGTGCTCGACAACTACCACCACTTAGGCGATGCCGCCAGCATCACCGACGGGCTGCACTATGACCCCTCGCTGAAACGCTATGAGGTGTCGGCCGACGGCAAGCGCAGCGGCACCCCCGACGACATGTGGGCGTTCACCACCCGCAGTCCCCAGCTCGACTTCCGCGCCGCCACCATGTTCGCCGCCGCCAGCAGTGCCCTTGAAGGCTACAACGATGCGCTGGCCCAGCGCGCCCTCGCCCAGTCGAAGCGGTTGATGCAGGAGGCCACGAAACTCATCGAGGAGCGCTCCGGCCAGGCCGGTCAGGCTCAAAACAATAGCGACTGGCTCGACGGCACCGCCGACAACGACAGCGCCGACAAGCGCCGCAATGGCCGTCAGCGCCCCCGCCGGCAGTTGGGCGACATGGCCGCCAACCTGCAGCTCTACGGCGCCACCCGCGAGAAGACCTATCTCGACCATTTCATTAGTCAGATATGGACGGCACTCGACCGCAACGTGGCCAACAACATGCAGACGGCACTCGACGCCATCCCCTACATGGACGACCTGTACAAGCAGAAGTTGCGCCCCTATGTGGAGAAATACGAGCAGTATATCCGCCATTTCGACGAGCAGAACCCCTACGGAGTGCCCATCGGACTGGGCAACTGGGCCGGTGGCAACGCCGTGCTCAACTTCGGCACCACGGTGTGCTTCGCCCATCTCTACTATCCCGACATCGTGCCGCGCGACGAGATCTACAGGGTGTCGGGATGGCTCTACGGCTGCCACCCCTACCACAACTACTCGTTTGTGGCCGCTGTGGGTGCCGCCAGGCCCAAGGCCGTCTTCTACGGCAACAACCGCGCCGACTTCTCCTTCATCCCCGGCAACGTGGCTCCCGGCCTCCTCTTCCGCCAGCCCGACCATTTCGAGAATTTCGACGACTGGCCCTTCCTCTGGGGACAGAATGAGGGCACCATCGCCGGCAACACACAATACATCATCTTCGGCTCTGCCCTGAAGGGAATCGTCAACAAATAAAGACCGACACGACACACATGCGACACAGCATCCTACTCATCATCATGCTGGCTCTCACTGCCACTGCCGTGGCACAGCCAAGAGAAAACCTCACCATCAGCGGTCACATCACCGACAGAGATGAGAAAGAGCCTATCGAGATGGCCACCATACAACTCTTTTGGCTGAAGGACAGCACCTTCGCCGGAGGCACCCTCACCGACGAGAAAGGCAACTTCTCCATCGACGCTCCGTCCAACGGCAGTTTCAGGCTGAGAATCACATCCGTGGGCTATCAGACTATAGAGCGCGAGGTGACCCTGAGGCGCAACCAGAGCGCGGACCTCGGCACACTGCAGATGTCGCCCGAGAGCATCACACTCAAAGAGGCCGTCGTCGTGGGACGGGCGGCACAGGTGGTGGCCAGGAAAGACACCCTCATCTACAACCCGGAGGCCTACCGCACCCCCGAGGGCTCGGCCATCGAGGAGCTGATCAAGCGCATCCCGGGTGCCGAGGTCGACGAGGACGGCAACATCACCATCAACGGCAAGCAGGTGAAGAAAATCCTCGTCGACGGCAAGGAGTTCATGCTCGGCGACGTGGAGACGGCGCTGAAGAACCTGCCCGTGGCCATCATCCAGAACATGAAGTTCTACGACCAGCAGAGCGACCAGGCCCGCATCACCGGCATCGACGACGGCGAGAAGGAGACGGTGCTCGACTTCACCATCAAGAAGGGCATGAACCGTGGCTACATGACCAACCTCGACCTTGGCGGCGGCACCCACGACAGGTACGCCTCACGGGGCATGGGCAGCAGCTTCACCGACAAGACACGCTTCGTGCTCATGGGCAACGCCAACAACAAGGAGGAGAACGCCGGATGGTGGAACCGCCGCGGCCTGAACACGCAGAAGATGCTTGGCACCAACCTCAACTACGACGACGGGAAGAAACTGAGGGTGGACTTCAGCCTCAGGTGGAACCACCGCAACGGCGACAACCGCAACGAGAACACCAGCGAGAATTTCTATAGCGAGACCTCGCGCACGTTCTCTAACAGCAGTTCCAAGAACCTCACCCGCAGCAACAACTGGAGCGGCAACATGAGAGTGGAGTGGAAGCCCGACACCCTGACCAACATCCTCATACGCGCCAACGGAAGCTACGGCACCAATGACGGCACCAACACGCAGAGAGCCGCCACCTTCAACGACGACCCCTATCTCTATGTCACCGACCCGCTGGAGACAGTGGCCTCCGACCCCACTGGCGCGCTCTATCCCTACTTAGTGAACTACAACCAGACCGCCAGCCTCAACTACGGACGCAACAAGAACGCGTGGGGAATGATACAGCTCTACCGGAGGCTCAACTCACGCGGAAGATATGTCACGCTGCGCGCCGAGGGCAGCGGAGGCAACAGCCAGAACAGGAACGTGTCGAACAATGACGTGCACCTCTTCCTCGTCAAGGACCAGTCGGGGCAGGACTCCACCTACTACACGGCGCGCTACAACACCACGCCGTCGGACAACGCCGGCTACGTGGTCAGCGCCACCTACAGTGAGCCTCTGTGGAAAGGCGCCCACCTGCAGGCCAACTATGAGTTGCGCTACAACCAGAACAAGAGCGACCGCAAGACCTTCGATTTCAGCCGTTCGCCACAAAACATATTCTCGGGCATCATACCCAGATACCGCGACTGGGACACATGGCTCTCGCCAGTGCAGGACAACCTCGATATCTACGAAGACCGCTTGCTGAGCCGCTTCTCGGAATACAAGAACTACACCCACAACATGCGCCTCACGCTGCGGCACCGTGTGGAGAAATACGACTACAACATCGGTATACTCGTCCAGCCCCAGCACTCCAACTTCATCCAGGACTACCGCAACATGTATGTGGACACTGTGCGCAACGTCACCAACTTCACGCCCACCATCGACTTCCACTACAAGTTCAGCGACCAGAACAATATCTGGGTGCACTACCGCGGTGACACCAACCAGCCCGAGATCACACAACTGCTCGACATCACCGACGACTCCAACCCGCTCTACATCACACAGGGCAACCCCGGCCTGAAGCCGCAGTTCACCAACTCGCTCAACGCCTACTACAACAACTACATCACGCGCCACAAACGCTCCATCACCGCCTACGCCAATTACCGCCACACGCGCAACAGCATCTCCAACCTCGTCAGATACAACCCCAAGACCGGAGGAAACATCTCCCGTCCGGAGAATATCAACGGCAACTGGAACGTCAACGGCGGCTTCAACTTCAACACCGCCATCGACTCGGCGGCACACTGGAACGTAGGTACAGAGTCGCGCGTGAGATACAACAACTACGTGAGTTTTGTGGCACAGAACCAGGCGAACGCCCGTAAGAACACCACACGCACGACCAACCTCAACGAGAGACTGACGGTAGGGTACCGCAACGACTGGCTCGAGGTGACTCTCGACGGCAACGTCAACTACCAGCACTCACGCAACCAGTTGCAGCCCAACGCCGACCTCGACACGTGGCAGTTCAACTACGGTGGCCATTTCCTCTTGCGCCTGCCCCTGAACATTGAGGTGAGCAGCGACCTCCATGAGCGCAGCCGCCGCGGCTACAACGACCCGTCGATGAACACCAACGAGTTGATCTGGAACGGGCAGATATCGAAGACCTTCCTCAAGAGCAAGACACTCACCGTGGCGCTCAACTTCTACGACGTGCTCGGGCAGCAGAGCAACTACGAGCGGTGGGTCAACGCCACCAGCCGCAGCGACACTCAATTCAACAGCATCAACTCCTATGCCATGCTCCATGTGCGCTACCGCCTCAACATGTTCGGCGGCAAGGTAGACACCGAGGGACGCTACGACAAGAAATGGGGCAACCGCGACCGCCGCTAACCCCCCAAGGCTAGAAATCCTAGTAATCCTAGTGATCCTAGGAAAACTAGGAAAACTAGGAATACTAGAAACCCCTAGGAAAAATAGCCCCCCAAAAAATCGCTTGAGAATAATTATTCACAAAAGGCAATAAAAATGAAAGACTTTATCTATTACGCACCCACAGAAGTGGTGTTCGGCCAGGAGTCAGAAGAGAAAGTGGCTCAGATGGTCAGCAAATATGGCGGGAAGAAAGTGCTCGTGCATTATGGCGGGCAAAGCGCCGTGAAGTCAGGACTCCTCGAGAAGATGTGCAGACTGCTCGGAGAGGGAGGCATCGAGTATGTGACATTGGGAGGAGTGGTGCCCAACCCCCGACTGTCGAAGGTGAGGGAAGGCATCGCCCTCTGCAAGAAAGAGAGTGTGGACTTCATCCTCGCCGTGGGCGGAGGCAGCGTCATCGACTCCGCCAAGGGCATCGCCTATGGTGTGTGCTACGACGGCGACGTGTGGGATTTCTATACCGGCAAGGCCGATGCCGTCGCGATGCTCCCCATGGCCGCTGTGCTCACCATCCCCGCCGCCGGCAGCGAGATGAGTGAGGCCAGTGTCATCACCAACGAGGACGGTGATGTGAAGCTCGGCTACTCCAACAACCTCTCCCGCCCGAAGTTCGCCATCATGAACCCGTGCCGCACGTTCACGCTGCCGCCCTACCAGACGGCCGCCGGTGTCACCGACATGATCATGCACACCATGGAGCGGTATTTCACCAAGGACGATGACATGGACCTCACCACCGACCTGGCCGAGGCCGTGATGAGGCGTATGATGACGGCGGTGTTCGCCGTGCTGAAGGATCCCGAGGACTACCGCCACCGCGCCCAGATCATGTGGGGCGGCAGTGTGGCCCACAACGGACTCACCGGTTGCGGTATCAGCGACGACTGGGCGACACACCAGTTGGAGCATGAGCTCAGCGGCATGTTCGACGTGACTCACGGAGCCGGTCTGGCGGCCATCTGGCCCAGTTGGGCCCGCTATGTCATGCACGAGAACCTGAGCCGTTTTGTGCGCTTCGCCGTCAACGTGACGGGAGTGCCCAACGACTTCACCGACCCTGAGGGCACCGCTCTGCAAGGCATCGAGGCCATGGAGCGCTTCTATCACGCCATCGGCATGCCCATCAATATCCGCGAACTGATAGGGCGCGACATCACCGACGACGAGATCCGTGAGATGACACGCAAGTGCAGCCGCGACGGTGCCGCCACCTGCGGATGCCTGAAGGTGCTCAATGCCGCCGACATGGAGGCCATCTACCGCATGGCGTGCGGATGACACTACATGGCGCATGGATGACACAAGAAAGACAAAAAAGCGGGCTCTGACAACCCACACAAGGGATTGCTCAGAGCCCGAATCTCTTTTTTTAGAAGAAATGGTTTACATGTCGATATCGGGAACACCGAGCTCTTCCATTATTTTCTTGCCCCATTCCTCGTCGTCGATGACTGCCTTGCCGTTATCAAAGCCTTTGGCAATATCGGTGAACTGTTCCATCAGGCTATCCACGTCGGCATACTTCTTTTGAACCTCTTCCATTTTCGACATCATTTCGGCAATCTTGGCGGGATCTGGGTCTTCCCCTTCCTTTCCCCCAATGTTTTTCATTATGTCGTTCAGTTCTACCATCATCGGCTTTATGGCGATCATGACGTTCTTGAACTGCTCTTTCCACTCGTCTACAGTCCAGTTGGCACCATCGGCTTTGGCTTTTTCCACAATCTCGGCAAGTGCGGGACCCTTGGCTTCAGCCTGCTCTGTGCCTTCTTTCTGTCCTTCAGTAGTAGCTTCTTTCTTGCATGAGTTCATTCCGAGGCACATCACGAGTGCCAGCATTCCAATGATTAATTTTTTCATAAATGATAGTTTTGGGTTTAAGATTAAAGTAAATACACTCACATTTTTCAATGTTGGTGGCAAAAATACACTTTTTTTTTCATTCCGCAAAGAAATCGGGTGCTTTTATTTCAATTGTGTAATGAAAAACATTTGCCCGCCTATTCACCTGCCTATTCATCGTTAGTATAGGCCATGGGTTGCAAGAGTAATGTCTAAACTCCTAAACTCCTAAACTCCTGAACTTCCACACTCCTACACTCCTCTCAAGAGAGAAAGTTGAGTGATTTTTACGATAATTGCAATATTTGTAGTAACTTTGCACGCTAGCGTGCATGCCGAGACTCTCACGGTTGTATAGTGGCCCTTGTTCGGCTCTCACCTACATCTTGGAACAACATTTCTTCAACACAAAATGAATATCCAGCTATTCAAATCATCATTAGTCATGAAGGCAGCCTTGCTGCTGCTCATAGTGCTCACAACCACAGGGGCATGGGCGCAAAGCCCCACCACCGTCTCGACGGAGGAACAACTGACCGATGCCATCGGCGATGGCGCCGGGAGCATTCAACTTACTAAGGACATCCAACTCAGCGCTTACCTCGACATCGACGGCAAGACTGTGGCCATCGACCTCAACGGTCACAAGCTCAGTCGCAGTCTTGACAGCCACAGCGATGACGGCTATGTGATTTTGACGCATAACGGCAGCAACCTTACGCTGACGAGTCCCGCCGAGAGCTCCGGAACGATCGAGGGCGGCAAGGCCGACAACGGCGGTGCCATCTACATTCCGCATGGCAACACGGTGACCGCAGAAAATGTCACCTTCCGGAACAACTCTGCGGCCGACCATGCCGGTGCCATCTGGAACAACGGTGTGTTCACGGCGACGAACTGTACCTTTGAGAACAACACCGCCTTGGACGTGGGCGCTATCTATAACTCCGTGACATCCGACGGTGCGGGTAATGCCACTCTGAAGGACTGCACCTGCACCGGCAACGCGGGTCGCACAGGTGCCGGCGCACTGGCCAATGCCATAGGCGCCACGGTGATGACCATCGACGGCGGCAGCATTACGGGCAACACCGCAGGCAGCCACGGCGGCGGCATCTGGAATGGCGGCACGCTGAACATGCAGGGCGCAATCACATTGAATAACAACACAAAAGCCGGTGGCTTGACCAACAACGTGTACTTGAAGACCGGCACGTTGATTACCGTGACCGGCTCGCTCGTCGGTTCCAGCATCGGTGTAGAAATGGAAAGCCGCTTTGGCACATTTACTACCGGTTACGATACCTATCATCCCGACAAAGGGCCCCAAAACTATTTCACCGCCGACCTCTCTGTTGTGGTGTCGGTTGGACGTGGCAATAATAGGGAGGCATCTCTGCTTACGTCACCCAATACTCATGGTATAGTTTTTGTCGATAGGAAATGGGATTATACGAACCATCAAGTAGTCAACGAGTACAAAGTTCTTACTGCGAGTATGTTTGAATGGAGCAACGACCCCAGGGATGATTGGTACAAGGACGTGTCAAATGCCCCTGAGTATGCCCCCAACGAATGGTTCTTGATGGGCGGATACGGCAGTGGCTGCGAGAACTACGTGGTAAGCGGAAACGTGACACGTGAGACCATCGTCGTGCGGGGCAGTGACGTGCATCTCATCCTTTGCGACAACTCCACGCTCACGCTCACCGGCGGACTGAAACTGGAACATGGCTGCGAACTCACCATCCACTGCCAGTCGTATGGCAGCGAAATGGGTCGTCTGATAATTACCAACAAATATGAGAACGCCGCCGGTATAGGCAGTGCGTGGCATGAGGGCGTAGAGCAAAAAGCGGGCAGACTGTTCATCGATGGCGGCCATATCGAGGCCACCGGTGGAGCATACGGCGCAGGCATAGGCGCTTGCTCAAGAGCCCGAAATGGTACTAAAGGAATATGCAATGATGTCTACATCTATGGCGGTTATGTCAAGGCTATTGGCGGTGAGGGCGCTGCCGGTATCGGTGGAGGTAATCACTATGAGGGTTATGGTGTTGACGGCGGTTCGTTTACGTTATATGATGGCACGGTGATAGCCGAGGGTACAAGTGGAGGTGCCGGTGTGGGAGGTGGTCCCCGAGGATTTGGCGGCGAAGTGAATGTTTATGGTGGTTCGCTCACGGCCATTGGCGGCGCCGAAGGTGCCGGTATCGGCAGTGGTACTGATGGTGAAGTAAATCCAGGAGTAAATACTTCACAAATGAATTCAAAATGTGGCGGTACGTTCACCATGAATGGTGGCACTGTGACAGCTAAGGGTGGCATTTATGCCGCCGGCATCGGCGGCGGAAGAGGCTGTGGTGGTGCCGAGGTGGTTGTGAATGGTGGCACGTTGACAGCCTATGGCGGCAAATCAGCTGCCGGCATCGGCGGCGGCTACCTTGCCATGACCTACATTGTGACTATCAACGGTGGCACGGTGATAGCCAATGGCGGTGAATGGGGTCCCGGCATCGGCAACGGCCAACTGGGCGTTTGGCACAATTACGTGGCCATCAACGGTGGCACGGTGATAGCCAATGGCGGCGAATGGGCTGCCGGCATCGGCGGCGGCTACAAAAGCGAAGGTTGCAAAGTCATCATCAAAGGCGGTATGGTCAAAGCCAAGGCTGGAGCCCATACCGGTGAGTATATCCCTGCTATCGGTAAAGGATTTGCCAGCGAATACAGGATGGGCGATCTGACCGTTGGCGATGTGATGACGGTGGCAGCAGGCAACGATGGCGCTGTGGAGCGCGTCTTTGAAGGCAAAGAGCGCGCTGACGGCTGCAGGGATTACACCTATGCAGAGATATCCCCCTGCACGCATCCCGAATCCACCTACACCGTCAGCGGCACCAGTATCGACGACACTCATACCTTGCACTGCAGATTCTGCACCACGAATTTCCCAGACGAGAAGCACGACTTCGACGAGGACGGCGAGTGTAGAGTGTGCCACTTGAAAGGCACCGTTTATACCGTGACCATCTACCTGCCAGATGCCGACGAAGACGGTGTATACGCCCAAGATGGCGTTTACAAGAAGTACACCTACAAAATGGTAGACGGCACAACCATCAGCCTGCCCGGAGCACCTCAGGATCTCAAGGATTTAGATTTTTCCGGATGGTATATTTATCCACACGATGATGAAGTAACCTTCGAATCCTATAAGGCAAGTAGCTGGGAGACACTTCATAAGCCAAATGAGTGGTACACCATCGAAAGAACAATCTCATTATTTGCCCGTTACAAGGCTATCGACATCACTCTTTACGGTGATTCCGACAACAATAAGACCATCAATCATTACAATGGGAAGAAAGCCGCCAGTGTCACTATTATAAAGCAGATATATGACAAGGACGGCAAGTGGAACACGGTGTGCCTGCCGTTTGCGTTGACCGACGGCGACGAGACCGACGGTGTCACCTTCAGTGGCACGCCGTTCGAGGGCGCCACGGTGCTGACGCTTAGCAGCGCAACGTTCCAAAACTGCACATTGACATTAAATTACGAGGAAGTCACAGCCATTGAGCCGGGCAAGCCCTATCTTATCAAATGGGCCAAAGACAAAGAGAATCCGCTCGTCGCCTACCCTGTTTTCCATGATGTGACCATCTGCAACACCTCCCCCGATGAAATGGCTGTCTCCGCTGGCATCGTCACCATCAAAGGACTGTACGCCCCGCTGTCCATCGGCTTCAAAGACGACGACAAAAACAAAATCTACCTGGGTGAGGACAACATGTTCCACTATCCTAACCGTTGGGTGGATCTCTATGCCTTCAATACGTACATCTCTTTTACAAACTCCCTCTTAGGCGACGTGAACGGCGACCATGACGTCAACGTGACCGACGTGACAGTGCTGATGGACCGTATCATGGGCCATGAAGTCGATGGTTTCAACCAGGATAATGCCGATGTCACACGCGATGGGGATATCTCCGTGACCGACGTGACCGCCCTGGTGGACCACATCCTCGGTGGCAAGAGAATCGATAATATTGTGGTCAACGGCGCCGACGGCCTCACCTTCGGCGGCGACGCCAGCGTTCCGTCAAGAGCGAGAAATCATTGACTCAACTTTCTCAAGTTGAAAGGAGTGTAATCAATAAAAACAATATGAATACCCAGCCAATCAAGTCATCATTCATCGTGAGAACAGCCGTGACGTTGCTGCTCACAGTGCTCACAACCACAGGGGCATGGGCGCAAAGCCCCACCACCGTCTCGACGGAGAAACAACTGACCGACGCCATCGCCGATGGCGCCGAGAGCATTCAACTTGCCGGGGACATCAAGCTCAGCAAGTACCTCGACATCGACGGCAAGACCGTGGCCATCGACCTGAACGGGCACAAACTCTACCGGAATCAGAGCGAGCACGGCAGTGCTGGCCATGTGATTTGGGCTCATAACGGCAGTGACCTCACACTGACGAGTTCCAAGGCCAGCGGAAGCATCGAGGGTGGAAAGGCCAACAACGGCGGTGCCATCCATATCCCGCATGGCAACAAGGTGACCGCCGACAATGTCACCTTCCAGAACAACTCCGCTGCCGACCATGCCGGTGCCATCTGGAACAACGGCACGTTTACGGCTACCAACTGCACCTTTGAGAACAACAGCGCCAGCGATGTGGGCGCCATCTATAACTCCGTGACATCCGACGGTGCGGGTACGGCCACCCTGACGGGTTGCACCTTCTCAAACAACAAGGGTACCACGGGTGCCGGCGCACTTGCCAATGCC
>CADBLU010000015.1 GCA_902795605.1 uncultured Prevotellaceae bacterium
GGTCTTGGGACCGAACTTGTTGCCGTACACGCGGGTGCGGCAGCCCATCGTGGCCACCTCGTGCTCGTAGGGCAAGGGGTCGTCGGCCTTCCATTCGTCGGTCTTGTTGAAGGAGGCGACGAGGTTGAGGAAATTGGGGAAGAAGCGGCGTGCCGTCACCTTACATGCCAACTGATAGAGGTCGAAGTTGCGGTCGTAGGGCAGGTAGTTGACGCCCCGCTTTTTCTTCCATATCTGTATGGGGCAGATGGCCGTCTCGCCACCACCGACGCCCTCATAGGTGGAGAGCAGTAACTCGCGCATGACGCAGCGGCCCTCGGCAGAGGTGTCGGTGCCGTAGTTGATGGAAGAGAACACCACCTGGTTGCCACCGCGGGAGTGGATGGTGTTCATATTATGGATGAAGGCCTCCATCGCCTGGTGCACGCGCCCCACGGTCTGGTTGATGGCATGCTGCTGGGCGCGCTCCCTTCCTGTCAGTCCAGTGAGCGGCTTCTTGAGATAGTCGATGAGCGGCTCGTCATAGAGGTCTTTGTAACTCTCGCCGCTGAGTTCCTCGAGGCTCTTCAGTTCCTCGATATAGGTCATGCGCACGTATGGTGCCAGATAGAAGTCGAAGGCGGGGATGGCCTGACCGCCGTGCATCTCGTTCTGGGCGCACTCCATAGAGATGCAAGCCAGCACCGACGCCGTCTCGATGCGGCGGGCAGGGCGCGAGGCGCCATGGCCGGCGATGAATCCGCAGTTGAGGATATTGTCGAGGGGGTGCTGCACACAGGTGAACGACTTGGTGGGATAATAGTCTTTGTCGTGGATGTGCAGGTAGTTGTGCTCCACGGCCTCGCGGCTCTCCTCCGAGAGGAGGAAGTCGTCGACGAAAGGTTTGGTGGTCTCCGAGGCGAACTTCATCATCATGCCAGCCGGCGTGTCGGCGTTCATGTTGGCATTCTCACGGGTCACGTCATTGTTCTTGATATTGACGATATCGAGAAACACGTCGCGGGTCTTCGCCTTGCGGGCAATGGAGCGCTGGTTGCGGTAGGCGATGTACTTCTGTGCCACGTCCTTGCGGCTCGACTTCATCAGTTCCATCTCCACCGCATCCTGTATCTGCTCCACAGTCATCTGGCTCTCGCCCCTCTGTGCGATATGGTCGGTGATTCTATATAAAAGACGCTCATCCTCGCCCTTGTCGGTATGGAGCATGGCTTTGCGGATGGCCGCCATGATTTTCTGCTCATTGAAACCCACAATGCGCCCGTCGCGCTTTACTACTGTCTGTATCATTTCAATCAAAAATATTTATCAGGTGTTAGTCTTAATCCGGCTAGTAGCCTAAATGGTTTGCAAAGTTACGTTTTTTTTCTGAGACTCCTCAAATCTGCGACGGATATTTTTGGACGAAAATGACCTCTTGGGAGAAATCATCTTCTCAACCAGATTTGCCAAAAAACATGTGGATATACTATCAGGAGTCCGGGAGTATTGAAGATTAGGAGTTTAGTTATTTCTCTTGAAAGTCATCGGTCATCATTGGCTGTCTTTACTGTTTTAGGAGTTTGGGAGTTTAGGAGTTTGGGAGTTTAGACAATAGAATCGTGTGCTCCTCGTGGGGACAAGATGATAAATGGCAATAGTGTCTGATGGCATGCTTGAGTGTCTGAAAGAAGAGCAAAATGCCGAGAGACCGCAAGGGTAATGTCCAAACTCCTAAACGACCAAACGACCAAACACCCAAACGACTAAACGACCAAACGACCAAACGACCAAACGCCCAATCTCCCTAACAAGCCACCCCTACGTCGAGGAGCATGTCCCAGACAGCGACGATGTGACAAATGCTGCCAGCCAGGACAAAGAAATGGAAGACGCTGTGCATGTAACGCCGCTTATTGAGACTGTAGAAGACGGCTCCCGTGATATAGCACACCCCCTCGGCGACAATCCAACTGACGGCGAGGGTGCTCACGTTGTCGATGAGAGGTTTGAAGGCCACGAGCACGCTCAGGCCCATGGCCACGAAACATATCGTCTCGAGGTTGCTGTGCTCCTTGAGGCGGATGAAACTGGTGATGGTGCCTGCGACGGCGCACGTCCAAACGAAGATGAAGAGCCCCCACCCCCAGAGGCCGTCCTCGCGGAGAGCCACGAGCGTGATAGGTGAGTAGGACCCTGCGATATGCCAGTAGATGGCTGCATGGTCCCATTTACGCAACCGCTCTTTCCATTTGCTGTGCTCCGGCAGTGCGTGATAGACCGTGGACGAGATATAAGAACCCATCATGCCCACAAGGTAGAGGATGACACCTGCGCGTGCCCACCCGTATCCTTTCTTCGCACAAATGACGAGGAAAATCACCCCCACCACCACGCCGAGCAGGATGCCTGCCGCGTGCGACCATGTGTTGATGTTTTCCTCGCGCCTTGTATAATGAATGCCCATGACGTGTCTATTCGTCGAGAATGAAGTCCAGTTGCCGTTTCTCGATATTGGCACTGGCCACTTTGATGGTGATGGGATCACCCAACTGGTATTTGTGATGGTGGCGACGCCCGATGAGGCAGTAGTGCTTCTCGTCGAAGTCGTAGTAGTCATCGTCGAGGTCGTGCATGGGCACGAGTCCCTCGCAGTGGTTCTCGTCAATCTCGCAGTAGATGCCATACGACTGTATGCCACTGATGTGTGCCTTATAGACGTTGCCTATCTTGTCGGACATAAACTCCACCATCTTATATTTAATAGAGTCGCGCTCGGCATTGGCGGCCGTCTGCTCCATGTCGCTGGAGTGCTCGCAGAGTTCCTCGTAATAGTCTTTGTTGGCACTCCGTCCTCCCGACTGGTAGCGGGTGAGCAGGCGGTGCACCATCGTGTCGGGGTAGCGGCGGATAGGACTGGTGAAGTGGGTGTAGTAGTCGAAGGCAAGGCCGTAGTGCCCGATGTTGTGCACACTGTAGCGGGCCTTCATCATCGCCCTGAGGGCGACGGTCTGTATGAGGTTCTGCTCTCTTGTGCCCACACAGTCGCTCATCAGGGCATTGAGGCTTCTTGAGATGGCCCCCTTGGTGCCGGCGGTCTTCAACTTGTAGCCGAACTTGGAGATCACCTCGCGCAGGTTCTCCAGTTTGGCGGGGTCGGGGGAGTCGTGGATACGGTAGGGGAGCGTCTTTGCCTTGACCCCTTTCGGCACACGGCCGATACTCTCTGCCACGGTGCGGTTGGCCAGGAGCATGAATTCCTCGATGAGTTTGTTGGCATCCTTAGACACCTTGAAGTAGCAGCGCACAGGCTTGCCCTTCTCGTCGATGTCGAAATGCAGTTCCTCGCGCTCAAACTTCACGGCGCCGTTGGCGAAACGCTGCTCGCGGAGCTGCTTGGCCAACCGGTCGAGGACGATGAGCTCGTCGGCGAACTCGCCCTTATAGCCGCCCGCGGGAGCCTTGGGGGCTGGCTTTCCGGTGCCGTCCACCACGCCGTTGTCCTCGAGGATCTTCTGCACCTCCTCGTAGGTGAAGCGCCTGTTGCTGCGGATGACGGTATGCACGAGCCGCCATTTGCTCACATGGCCTGCCTCGTCCATGTCGAACACCACGCTGTAGCACAACTTGTCTTCGTCGGGCCTCAGCGAACAGATGAAATTGCAGAGCCGCTCGGGCAGCATGGGAATGGTGCGATCAACGAGGTAGACACTGGTGGCGCGGCGCTGCGCCTCCTTGTCGATGACAGAGCCCTCCTGCACATAGTGCGACACGTCGGCGATATGCACGCCCACCTCCCACAGGCCCTTGCCGATGCTGCGCACGGAGAGTGCGTCGTCGAAGTCCTTGGCATCCTTCGGGTCGATGGTGAAGGTGCACACCTCTCGGAAGTCCTCACGCTCTTTCAGGTCGTCGGGGGTAATTTCCGCATTGATTTTCTCGGCGGCCGCCTCCACGTTCTTGGGATATTTGTAGGGCAGGCCATACTGGGCGAGGATGGCGTGCATCTCCACATTGTTCTCGCCGGTCTTGCCAAGAATGTCAATCACCTCTCCCACGAGGTTCTTCGACTCGCGGCTGGGCCACTGGATGATTTTCACCACAGCCTTCTCGCCGGTCTTTCCGCCCTTGAGCTTCTTCTTGGGTATCATGATGTCGACGGCGATATTGCTGTCGGTCACGAGGAAGGCGAAGTCGCGCTCCACGGTGAGCTTGCCCACAAAGGTGTCGCGGGCACGCGAGAGAATCTCGGTCACCACCGCCTCCTTGATATGTTTGGCACGGCGGGCGTTATAGGCCACCCTCACACGGTCGCCGTCGAGGGCGAACATGGAGTTGCGCTCAGCCACAAAGACGGGCTGCGCCCCACCGTCGGGGATGAAGCTGTTCTTGCCGTTGGCCTTGCGGCGGAAGATGCCCTCCTGCACCTGTCCTTTCTGGTTGAGTTTATAGGACGAGACCGACACCTTGGTCAGGAAATCGTCCCAGGCCAACTCTTCCATCACGTCGATGGCGAGCATCTTGAGCGGATGGGTGTCGAGATGAAGTTGCCTGAACACCTGCTGGTGCGTCAGTGTCTCACACGGCTGCGACTGGAAGAGCTCCACGAGCACCTCAGTCATCTGTTTCTTGGTCATGCGTTTGCCGCCTTTTTTCCCTTTTCCCATAGTATTTGCAGTTTTGTTTCTGCAAATTAACAAAATTATTACTAACTTTGCAAGCGATTTCCGCAAAATGTGCGGAAAATCATGTTTTTAGCGTATGATGCAGAAAATCTTGATAACCGGTGCGAGCGGTTTTATCGGCAGTTTCATCGTGGAGGAAGCCTTGCATCGGGGAATGGAGGTATGGGCTGCCGTGCGCGGCAGCAGTTCACGCGCCTTCCTCTCCGACAGACGCATCCATTTCATTGAACTCGACCTCTCCGACACCGGACGGCTGAAGGCGCAGCTCGACGGCCACCAGTTCGAGTATGTGGTGCATGCCGCCGGAGTGACGAAATGCCTCCACGCCGAAGACTTCCACCGGGTGAACACGCTGGGCACGCAGCATCTGGTGGAGGCCCTCATCGACCTGCGCATGCCCCTGCGCCGCTTCGTCTACCTCAGTTCGCTGAGCGTCTACGGCCCGGTGCACGAGAAGCAGCCCTATCAGGAGATTCTCGAGAGCGACACGCCGCAGCCCAACACCGCCTACGGACTCAGCAAACTGGCCGCCGAGCGCTGGCTCGACAGTCTGGCCAGCCGCGGCACGCCCTTTCCCTATGTGGTGCTCCGCCCCACAGGCGTCTATGGTCCGCGTGAGCGCGACTATTTCATGATGGCCAAGAGCATCAGCCAGCACGTGGACTTCGCCGTGGGCTATCAGCCGCAGGACATCACCTTCGTCTATGTCACCGACGTGGTGCAGGCGGTGATGCTCGCCCTCGACCACGGCGAGACCGGCCGCAAATATTTCCTCAGCGACGGCGAGGTGTATCAGTCGCGCACCTTCAGCGACCTCATCCGCCGGCAGTTGGGCGACCCATGGCTCCTTCGCATCAAGGCACCGCTGTGGGTGCTCCGCTGCATCACCTTCTGCGGTGAGTACTGGGGCCGGCTCACAGGCAAGGTGACGGCCCTCAACAACGACAAATACCACATCATGTGCCAGCGCAACTGGCGCTGCGACATCCGCCCCGCCATCGTGGAACTGGGCTATGAGCCGCAAGTGAAACTGGAGGAAGGCGTGGCGATGACCATGAGGTGGTATCAAGAAAACAATTGGATTTGATGAAGAAATTCCTCTTATATCTTTTTACATTGGAGAAGTCCCCCAAGAAAGGCCTCTTGGTCTATGAGTGGGTGGTGATGGGCTATCTGGTGTTCACCCTTGCGCTGGTGCTGGCGCAGCATTCGCTGCTGCCCAACGTCGACAGTATGATCAAGGGGCGCGTCAGCATCGCCGCCATCACGCTGGCCATGTGGGGTGTCTACCGCCTCGTGCCCTGCGGATTCACCTATACCGCCAGGGCCGTGGTGCAGATGTCGCTGCTCAGTTGGTGGTATCCCGACATCTTCGATCTCAACCGCCTCATGCCCAACCTCGACCACCTCTTCGCAGGATGGGAGCAGGCGCTCTTCGGATGCCAGCCCGCCCTGCTCTTCTCGCAGGTGGCCAGCCACGGCGTAATCAGCGAACTGATGTGCCTGGGCTACTACAGCTACTATCCGATGATGGCACTGGTGTGCCTCGCTGTGCTCTACATGCACCACGAGTCGTTTGAGCGCGTCATCTTCATCGTCATAGGCACCTTCTTCATCCACTACATCATCTTCATCTTCCTGCCCGTGGTCGGACCGCAGTTCTACTACCAGGCCGTGGGCACCGAAGAGATTGCCAAGGGCGTATTCCCCAACCTGCACGACTATTTCAACCATCGGCAGGACCGCATGGCGTGCCCGGGCTATGCCGACGGCGTATTCTATCACCTCGTCGAGCAGGCCCATCAGGCAGGAGAACGGCCCGTGGCGGCCTTCCCCAGCAGTCATGTGAGTGTGTGCACGGTGCTCATGATGATCACATGGCACTATGGCCTGCGACGCCTCTTCTGGGCACTGGTCCCCATCGCCGTGCTCCTCTTCCTCTCCACCGTCTATATCCGCGCCCACTATGCCATCGACGCCCTTGCCGGACTGGTGAGCGGCGCCCTCTGCTGGCTGCTGCTGGCAGGTGTGAGCAGGCGCCTTGAGGGCAAGGCGGTCGCGAAGTCGAACCGCCGGAAGCGCGCGGCCCGCTGAGCCGCCCCGGCAACCCCAAACAGAAAAGGAAAAGAAAAATGAAAAAACTATACATAGAGACCTACGGATGCCAGATGAACGTGGCCGACAGCGAAGTGGTGGCCTCGGTGATGCAGATGGCCGGCTATGAGGTGACCGACAACGCCGACGAGGCCGACGCCGTCTTCCTCAACACCTGTTCGGTGCGCGAGAATGCCGAGAACAAAATCTACCGCCGGCTGCAGACGCTCCACGCCGAGAACCGGAAGGGGCACCACCGCATCATCGGCGTATTGGGATGTATGGCCGAGCGCGTCCGCGACGAACTCATCGAGCAATATCACGCAGACATCGTGGCAGGTCCCGACGCCTATCTCAACCTGCCCGACCTCACGGCACAGGCCGAACTGGGCCTGAAAGCCATCAATATCGAACTCTCGACCACAGAGACCTACCGCGACGTGGTGCCGCAGCGCATCGCGGGAAGCCGCATCAGCGGCTATGTGAGCATCATGCGCGGCTGCAACAACTTCTGCCACTACTGCATCGTGCCCTACACGCGCGGGCGCGAGCGCTCACGCGACGTGGAGAGCATCCTCCGCGAGGTGGCCGACCTGCGGCAGAGGGGCTACCGGGAAGTGACCCTCTTAGGGCAGAACGTCAACTCCTACTGCTTCGCCAGCGACGGCCGCGACATCCGCTTCCCCGCCCTGCTGAGAATGGTGGCCGAGGCAGCGCCCGACATGCGCGTCAGGTTCACCACCTCACATCCCAAGGACATGAGCGACGAGACGCTCCACGTCATCGCCGACGTGCCCAACGTGTGCCGGCAGATCCACCTGCCCGTGCAGAGCGGCAGCGACCGCATCCTGCGGCTCATGAACCGCAAATACACCCGCGAGTGGTATCTGGGACGTGTGGAGGCCATCCGTCGCATCATCCCCGACTGCGGTCTCTCCACCGACATCTTCGTGGGCTACCACAGCGAGACGGAGGCCGACCACGAGCTGTCGCTCTCACTCATGCGCGAGGTGGGCTACGACTCCGCCTTCATGTTCAAGTACAGCGAGCGACCGGGCACCTACGCCTCTAAGCACCTGCCCGACGACGTGCCCGAGGAGGAGAAAATCCGCCGCCTCAACCAACTTATCCAACTGCAGACAGAGATGTCGGCCATCACCAACCGCCGCGACGAGGGGAAGACGTTCGACGTCCTCGTCGAGGGCTTCAGCAAACGGTCACGCAACCAGCTCATGGGCCGCAACGAGCAAGGCAAAGCCGTGGTCTTCGACCGCGGCAACCACCACATCGGCGAAACCGTCAAGGTGAAGATCACAGCCTCGTCGAGTGCCACCCTGCTGGGCGAGAGCGTCGACTCCTCTGCCACCCAACACCCCATCCAGTCATAGCCATGAAAGAATTCATAATGGTGCTCAGGCGCTTCGTGCCGCCTTACAAGAAATACCTGGCGCTGTCGGTGCTGTTCAATATCCTGTCGGCAGTGCTCAACGTCTTCTCGTTCATGTCGCTCATCCCCATGCTCAACATCCTCTTCAACACGGGCGACGGCGAAAATGCCACACAACTGATGGCGTGGGACTGGAACCATACCAAGGACGTGCTGATGAACAACATGAACTACTACGTCAACCAGATGGTGGAAAACATCGGACCCACCACCACCCTGCTTGCCATCGGACTCTTCCTCGCGGTGATGACGGCCCTCAAGACCGGAGCCTACTTCCTCTCCTCGGCCACCATCGTACCCATACGCACAGGCGTGGTGCGCGACATACGCAACCAACTCTACCGCAAGATCACCTCACAGTCGCTCGGATTCTTCTCCGAGGAGCGAAAGGGCGACATCATCGCACGCATGAGCGGCGACGTGCAGGAGATAGAGACCTCTATCATGTCGAGCCTCGACATGCTCTTCAAAAACCCCATCCTCATCCTCGTCTATTTCGGCACCATGCTCCTCGTGTCGTGGCAGCTCACCCTCTTCACCATCGTCTTCGTGCCCATCTTCGGATGGTTCATGGGCTTCGTCGGACGAAAGCTCAAGCAGAAGTCGATCAAGGCACAGGCCCTCTGGAGCGACACCATGAGTCAGGTGGAGGAGACCCTCGGCGGACTGCGCATCATCAAGGCCTTCTGCGCCGAGGAGAAGATGAACGACCGCTTCGACCGCGTCAACTCTGCCTACCGCAACGACATCATGCGCGTCAACATCCGCCAGCAGATGGCTCACCCGATGAGCGAGTTCCTCGGCACGGTGATGATCGTCATCGTACTGTGGTTCGGCGGCATCCTCGTGCTCAACGACAAGAGCATCACCGGCCCTACCTTCATCTTCTACATGACCATCCTCTACAGCATCATCAATCCTCTCAAGGAGTTCTCAAGGGCGGGATACAACATCCCCAAGGGACTGGCTTCGATGGAGCGCGTAGACAAAATCCTCCTCTCGGAGGTCAGCATCAAGGACCCCGAGCACCCCGTGCCCGTCGACGGCTTCAAGGAGAGCATCGAACTGCGCCACGTGTCGTTCAAGTATGGTGAGCAGTGGGTGCTCCGCGATATCTGCCTCACTATCCGAAAGGGACAGACGGTGGCCCTCGTGGGACAGAGCGGCAGCGGCAAGTCGACACTCGTCGACCTCATCCCGCGCTACTATGATGTGCAAGAGGGACAGGTGCTCATCGACGGCGTCGACGTGAGGGAGATGGGTCTGCACGACCTGCGCCAACTCATCGGCAACGTCAACCAGGAGTCGATCCTCTTCAACGACACCTTCTTCCACAACATCGCCTTCGGCGTGCCCGACGCCACACAGGAGCAGGTGGAGGAGGCCGCACGCATCGCCAACGCCCACGAGTTCATCACCGCCACCCCCGACGGCTACAACACCAGCGTGGGCGACCGCGGCGGACGGCTCTCCGGCGGACAGCGCCAGCGTGTGAGCATCGCACGCGCCATCCTCAAGAACCCGCCCATCCTCATCCTCGACGAGGCCACCTCGGCCCTCGACACCGAGAGCGAGCGGCTGGTGCAGGATGCCCTCGAGCGCCTGATGAAGACGCGCACCACGGTGGCCATCGCCCACCGCCTCTCCACCATCCGCAATGCCGACGAGATCTGCGTGCTCCACGAGGGGCGCATCGTGGAGCGAGGCACCCACGAGGCACTTATCGCCGCCGGCGGCTACTACAAGAAACTTCACGACATGCAAGTATCATGAGCATCACCAAAATTATCTACCCCATCGTCCACGGCTTCTTCTACCTGTTGTCGCTGTTGCCGTTCCGGGTGCTCTACGCACTCTCCGACGCGCTCTACCTCTTGGTCTATCATGTCGTCAGATACAGGAGAAAGGTGGTGAGGAGCAACCTCGCATCGTCGTTTCCCCAGAAAGGAGAGAGCGAACTGCGCGAGATAGAGCGGAAGTTCTACCACAACCTCTGCGACTATTTCTTCGAGACGCTCAAAATGCTTTCCTTCTCGCCGGAGGAGATGAAGAAGCATGCCGTCTACCACAACGTGGAGGAAATGCAGAAATGCTTCGACGAGGGACAGAGCATCGCTTTCATCATGGGACACTACTTCAACTGGGAATGGGTGACGTCTATATGTCTGCACCTCAAGCATCCTGAGGCCGTCTTCGGTTTCGTCTACCATCCTCTCAGAAACGGTGTCTTCGACAGGCTCTTCATCGACATGCGAAGTCATCTCGGCGGCACCTGCGTGCCCAAGCAGGACCTCCTACGCCATCTCATCAAAAGCAAAAAGGAAGGCAAGGTCTTCTTCACGGGATACGTTTCCGACCAGGCTCCCAAGTGGAGCAACATCCACCTGTGGACACCCTTCCTCGGCCACGACACCCCTGTCTTTACGGGAGGAGAGCGCCTCATGAGAAAGATGAACGACGCCGTCTTCTACGTCCATGTAAAGAGAACGCGGCGGGGCCACTATATCATAACACCGCAGCTCATCACCCGCACACCCGGCAAACTGGACGAGAACGCCGTCACCAAGAAGTTCTTCGCATTGCTCGAGGCGAACATACAAGAAGACCCGTCCAACTACCTGTGGAGCCACGACCGCTGGAAGCGCACGCATGAGGAGTTCGACCGGCGCTACAAGGTGGTCAACGGCAGAGTCATCGCCCGCTCAGACAGCACCGACGCCGACTCGTGAGCGGGCGCCGCCCATCCCCATCCCGACATCCTAAAACCAATACAAATATGAAAATCGTCAACCTCAGCGACACCAATTCCATCATCTGCCAATACATGGCCGAAATCCGTGACAAAGACTATCAGCGCAACCGCCTACTCTTCCGCAACAACATCACACGCATCGGCGAGATGATGGCCTATGAAATCTCAAAGACCCTCGACTATGAGGCACGCGACGTGGCCACACCACTCGGCATCGCACGCGTCAACGTGCCCACCGACAAAATCGTGCTCGCCACCATCTTCCGCGCAGGACTGCCCTTCCACACTGGATTCCTCAACGTCTTCGACCATGCCGGCAACGCCTTCGTGAGCGCCTACCGCGAATACGTCGACGAGGAGCACCACAAAGTGGGCATTCACGTGGAATACCTCGCCACACCGAGCATCGACGAGAAAAACCTCATCATCGCCGACCCCATGCTCGCCACGGGAGGCAGTATGGAACTGGGCTATCAGGCCTTCCTCTCAAAAGGCACGCCCAAGCGCATACACGTGTGCTGCGTCATCGCCACCCCCGAGGGCATCGACCACATCCGCCGCACCATGCCCGACGAGAAGACCACCATCTGGTGTGCCGCCATCGACCCGGGAATGAACGAGCACAAATACATCGTGCCCGGATTCGGCGACGCCGGCGACCTGTGCTTCGGCGACAAGCTGTAGCGCCACGGCCACAGGCTCCCCGACACCGGCTGACGGCGACAGTCACAAAGACAAGACAAAAAAAACACCAAAAGTTTTGTTTTTACGCTCCGTTTGCATACCTTTGCAAAACGGATGAGCCTGTATCGGCCTGACCGGGAAGGCGGGCCACGACCGGAGCAGGCCACTGCACGATAGAGCACTACAAGGAAAATGACTACTAAAAAATACTCCACTGGAAACGGCATGATCAAAGTCGGCGTCATCATCGTCGACTTCCTCATCATGAACCTGCTGCTCTTCTTGGCATCAAGGTATCTCTACATGGTGCATATCCTCTACCCGCCCTATTTCAGGCAGGAGCCACGAGAGACCTTCCTCGCTGCCAATTTCGCCATGATTATCAGCCAGTTCTGCATAGGCTCCATCATCCACCGCAGGCGCACCAGCTTCGACGAGGTGTTCATCAGCGTGTGCAAACTGTGCCTGCTGCAGGTCTCCATCATGTTCGTCTGCCTCAGGATCCTGGGCGAGAGCGGAGGCATGTTCCAGTTCATGGGACTTTTCCTCATCACCGAGACCGCCGTCATCTATATCGTCAGACTGGTCGAGAAACTCTTTATCATGTTTTTCAGGCAGTCGGGACGCAACACACGGAGCGTCGTCTTCGTGGGCAACGACCCGGCCATCCTCATGCTCTACCGCAACCTCATCTCCGACTCCTCCACGGGATACAAGATGAAAGGCTATTTCGCCGATGCGCCTATGGACAACTGTCCCAGCAACGTGAGGCACCTGGGAAGCATCAAAGACCTCAACCTGCTCACGGAGAAATATTCCATCACTGCCGCAGAAGGCCATGAGACGGCCGAGGCGCCCATCATCGACGGAGAGTTTGACCTCTCACGCATCGACGAACTCTTCTGCAGTCTCTCGCACGACGAAAACGAGGAGATTGTCAGGCTCATGCGGTTCTGCGACAAAAACATCATCCATTTCTACTATGTGCCGCGCATGTCGGGCAATTTCCTGCTCAACCTGCAGCCAGAGCAATTAGGAGAGACCATGGTGTTCACCAACCATCACGAACCGCTCTCACATCCGCTCAACTGGTTTGTCAAACGCACCTTCGACATCACAGTGAGTACGGTGGTGTGCATCCTCATGCTCCCCTTCATCCCCATTATCGCCTTCATGATCAAGCGGCAGAGCCCCGGACCGCTCTTCTTCAAACAGGCACGCACAGGCCTCAACGGCAAGACATTCACCTGCCTGAAATTCAGGTCGATGCATGTCAACGCCGACGCCGACCGCCTGCAAGCCACCAAAGACGACCCGAGGAAGTTCCCCTTCGGAGAATTTATACGCCGCACCAACATCGATGAGTTTCCGCAGTTCTTCAATGTGCTCAAAGGCGACATGAGCATCGTAGGACCACGCCCGCACATGCTGGCTCATACCGAGCAATACGGCGACATCATCGACAAATATATGGTGCGCCACTTCAGCCTACCCGGCATCACAGGCTATGCACAGGTGAGCGGATGCCGCGGAGAGACCAAGGAACTGTGGGAGATGGAGGAGCGCATCCAGAAAGACATCTGGTATATCGAGAACTGGTCTTTCTGGCTCGACATCAAAATCATCCTCCGCACGGCCGTCACACTGTTCATCCCCGACAAGAAGGCGTATTGAGTTTGTCTCACATTCCCCATACAGTGATGGGATGACCGTTGTAGTCCCTCACACTGCGCCATATCTTCTCCTCCCACGTCTTTGTCTTCGAGCGGTCGAAGATGATAAGATAGTGAAAGTCGAAGACAAAGCAAAGAAAAATCTCTTTTTCTTTTTTGTTGAGACGCATCCTATCCTAAGAATGAAGCGGGCAAAATCTGAATGATTATTGCGCAACTATCATAATCTTTCTTAAATTATCTTAATAACCTTCTCGACTCTCATTATATAATGTCTCTAATCCATTTTTAAATTGTAATTTTGCCGAGATATTGAAGAAATACCGCCTCACGAAGGCTTCCCTTGTGTTTTTTAAGGTAAACTTACAGGATACATCCATCTTCATAAATATCAAGAGGCTCAGACCATAAAAAGAGCCCTAAAGACGTCAACTTAAATATCATAGAGTCACAATCATGCTGAAGAAATTCTATAGTCTTGCTATCGTTATCAGTGCCGTTATATCGGTCAGTGCCGAGCCTATCGACAGAGCGTCCGCACTGGCTGCCGCCAAGGCATTCATGGCAAGCAGAGGGCATGAGGTGCAATTGGCCCAAAGCAAGAGCCTCAAAGCCCCTCGGGTGGGAAGCACCAGTCAGGAGCCATATTATATCTTCAACGCCACCGGCAACGAGGGATTTGTCATCGTATCGGGCAGCGACCTGACCGACGCCATCCTCGGCTATTCCGACCATGGGCACATCGACCCCGACAATATGCCCGACGGCCTGCAGGCACTGCTTGCCAATTATGAAGAAACCATCGACGACCTCGACAGCCAGTCGGCAGCAGGCCTCCTGCCCCCAGTGCAACCAGCCAAGATGAAGCGGAGCATGGCGGGCGTGAGACAGCCTCAGAAGCCCTTCCTCACCCATTTTATGGGACACAAGACACCTTTCAACGACCTCAACCCGGTCATCAACGACACCATCTGTCCGGCAGGCTGTGCCACCGTCTCCATTTGCGAAGTGATGGCCTATTACCAGTTTCCAGCAAGCTCACCCGGCATCTACGGCTACACCACTGCCACCCTGGGCATCAAGGTGGGAGCACTCGAAGCGATGGACTTCGACTGGGCCAACATGCTCACCAACTACTCCATAGAGACCTATGACTCGGTGCAGTCGGCCGCTGTGGCATGGCTCATACGCCACGTGGGACAGGCGATGGCCAGCGACTTCACCACCAAAGGCACCGCTGTGATACCCGAGCGCATGCCATTCGCATTGAGGGCCTTCGGCTACAATTCATCCAACAGCACGAACATCGAGGCCAAGACTCCTATGGAGTGGGACGAGATTTTCTATGACAACATCACCAAGAAAATGCCTGTCATCATCTCGGCCAAGAACGTGCTCAAAGACAATTCCGGCCACGCCTTCATCCTCGACGGCTACGACCAGGACGACTTCTACCACATCGACTGGGGATGGTCGGAAGATACCAACGGCTATTACAAGCTCACCAACCTCAGTCCCTACAACAACACCAACAGCTATACCTATATGAGGTCGATGAAGGTGCTCTACAATATCGCACCGAAAGAGAACTACACCCCCAGCGCCCTTCTGCAAGGATATACCTCTCTCTGCACCAACAACATCCAGGTGGAAGACGAAGACATCTTCATCACCCGCAGCAACCCGCTCTCTGTAACCAAGAAGTTCAAGTTTGCCGTAGGACTGGTGAACAGCGACAACCAGATAGCGAAGGTGCTCGAGTGGGACACGCTCACCTTCAAACCCGGCCAGCAGGCCACACGCCGGTGGAGCGTCAACGACCTCAGCGGCGTGAGAAACGGGTCCTACCGTCTCTTTCCCCTCAGCCAACTGGCCGATGGCGACGGCGTCTGGCATTTCGACGCCTGCCAGAGCGACTATGGCTTCGTCAAAGTAGACGTGAAAAACGGCGACTATGTGATGGAGCCTGGTCTGGCAGTGGTCTTCCCTGACACTCTCGCCGTCGACACCACGATGGGCTTCCCGTTGGGAGCTGCGCGCCAACTCAAATATACCATCACCAACAACACGATGGACAAATTTGAGAAGAGGCTCTATCTCTATGCCGACTCCACGGCCATCGACTTCCAGATGGCACGAGTGGCTCCCAACAGCACCCAGGACCTTATTTTCACCTATATCCCGGAGACAAAGGGCGAACACACGCTCCTTCTTGCCACCGATACTTCTTTTGTCAACGTGATAGCCTCCCAAAAGCTGACGATAGGCAACTCCGTGAAATACCACCTCTCCGTCGTCAAATACGAGTTCGACAACTACGACAATAACAAAAAGCGGCTCTACGGCAATTCCCTCAGGGCCAAATTCACTGTGAAAAACGACGGGAATGTCGACTATAACGACATCCTCCGACTGCTCCTCAAGCAGAAGTCATGGCACTGCACCAAGAAATTCATGGCTCACATCCCCGTGGGCGAGACAAGAGAGTTCTATCTCGAATGCAACGACCTCTACTATGCCATCTCCTACCCCTTGTCGGTGGAATACAAGAACGTCAGCAACGGGGATTCCAACATTATGCCCACCACGCTATGGAGCCGCACCTTCTCCCCGCACAAGGCCATCTGCTATTGGAAAGACGACGGCAAACTCTACATCATCAAGGAAACCAGTGGCACGCTCACCGTTCCCGAAGACGCACTGGCCGTCTACCTGTTTAACGACATCAAGCAGCCTTCCTCCATCGTGCCCAACGACAATCCCAACACGCTCTATTACGTCAACAAGAAATATCAGAGCCTCGAGGGGCACAACGTCATTGTGAAGCACAAGGCCGACAGCATTGTGCTCGTCGACAGTATGTCATGCTATGTGCCCTACGACTTCAAGGCGAACCACATCAAATACACCCGTACCTTTGTGAAAGGATTCAACGGCAAGCCCAACGGCAGCAATTGGACGACCATCGCACTGCCCTTCGGTGTCGACAGCGTCTTCAACACGACCGACTCTGTGAGAGTGGACTGGTACAGACCTGGCGAGACAGAGGGCAAGAACTTCTGGGTGAGAGAGTTTTGCGGTGAAGACGGTTTCTACACCTATTTCGCCGATGCCGACAGCATCCGTCCCAACACGCCCTATATCATCACCGTGCCCGACGACTATCAGGGTCCCGACACCTGTCTTGTGGGCAAGCCCCTGGAGTTCTGCGCCTCTGATGCCGATGTGCTGAGCGGAAAGATTGTCGCCGACTCACACAACTATAACTTCCAGGCCACGCTGCAGAGCACCGACACCTACGGCGACTTCATCTATATGCTCAACGAGGAAGACAACGGCAACTGTTTCGTCTACGTCAACGGCGAGACCAAGACACAGCCGTTCAGGGGCTATTTCACCTCTGAGACAGCTCCCCTACAGAGCGGCCGACTGCTCATCGCATCCTATATCGACGTGAGGATGGCCACCAACGGCATAGAGGAGATTACCGCCAAGCCGGCAGCCATGCCCATGCCACAGCAGCAAACCGTCACGGGAGTCTACACCCTCACGGGCACCAAGGTGAGGAGCCAGAGCGGTGCCACGGTCAAGGAGACACTGCTCTCTCTGCCCCCGGGCATCTATATCATCAACGGCAGGAAATACATCAAATAGGTGTCGCAGGCGTTGCGGTCACTTCCTCATTTCAATGCGAAAAGGAAGCGCGCGCCCTCCAGACGGCAATCGGCGAGGCCGAACCTCACCAGCCGGGCCAGGATGACCACCACACGGTGGTGGGGCACGTGTGACCGGCGCACCACCTGCTGAAGAGTGATGCCCACGGTGGTGTCGAGCACATGCATCACAAGATGCTCCTCCTCGCCCACGCTGACCACTGGGCCGCGCGCCGCGAGTTCGTCGCGCCACATACGCAGATGCACTGGCGATGCCACAATGTTCTCATCGCCCACACGGATAAAAGCGCGCCATTTGCCGTCATCGCAAATGGCGCGCACTGGTTTTGAGGCAGCCTCGGGCACCGTGGCAATCACCACTGTGCGCCCATCGCCCACATACGTCTCAAAACGGATGTCGGAGGCTGGCCGGCAATAGTCGGAGGCAGCCGTCCGCATCATATAAATCTCCTCCTCCGACCTCACTCCCGAGAGATGGCCGTCGTCGCGCACGCCGATGAGCAAGCGTCCCCCATCGGTATTGGCGAATGCCGATACCGAGCGGGCCAGTTTGGCGGCATCAGTGACCTTGTATTTGAAGTCCTGCCGCTGATGCTCCCCTTCACTGATCAGCCTCATGAGAAAAGCCTTGTCGCTCATGGCAAAAAAAGTGGGGGTGCCTGCACCCCCCCCCTTCGGGTTAGTAAATGTAAATCTTGAAATCCTTGATGCTTCCGGGTGCTCCCTGCTCTGCGCGGGGCAGATACTCGAGGGCGCTCACCGTCTGCTCGGAGCCTAAGTCGATGACCAGCAGGTGAGGCATCTGAATGCCGCGCTCTGTCTGCCAGTAGGTGGACTCCTGCAGGTCGAAGACCTTGTCGCCGGTGTGGTTGCCGTTCTCTTCCTCGCTGTTGGCATATTTCGTCGTCCATGGCTCACGGCTCAGGCGCTTGCCGTCAGCACCTTGCAGGTAGAGTTCGGCGATGGATGTGCAGTCGTTCTCCTTCTGGGTGGAGAGCACCTCGATGGCGAGGTAGCGGCCCTTCTGGGGAGCGGCGAAGCGGAAGGTCTGCCATCCGTTGCCGGCCTTTGCGGTAGCGGTGGCGACTGGTGTGGCGGAGTTGAGGTCGGGCTTGTCGCCGATATTGTTGTGCTTGTTGCTCTTCTCCAACTGCAACTTGTTCAATTCAGGTTCGGCCTGGCCCCAGACGACAGCCTCGCGAGGTCCCACCACGTCGAGCACGATGACCTCGTTCTTGCCCTTCTTCAGCCAGCAGCCCGGCACGTAAAGCGTCTGCTGCGGACCGATGCTCCAGATGCGGCCCATGGCGTGGCCGTTGACCCACACCTGGCCCTTGCCCCACGTCTCGAAGTTGAGGAACGTGTCGCCCACCTTCGAGAGGTTGAAGTAGCCACGGTAGTAGCCACGCTTGCTCACCAGGTCGAGGCCGCCTTTGTTCCACTGAGCGGGCAGGCCGAGGCGGACACCCGTGTCGGGCTGAGTCAGGTCGTGATTGTTCTTAAACGCGTTAACGGCCTTGCGGTAGTCGTCGCTCATGGCGTATTTCGTCCAGCCCAGCGGCTTCCATGTCGTTTCCATGTTGTCCACCTCAGCGGTGATGGTCACATCGCCCACGATGCCCTTGAAGTCCTTGATGGCGCGGCCGAAGTTGATGCGGCCCATCGCCTCCACCAGGATTTCCAGTTCGTCACCCTTCCTCACCGGAGGCAGCGTCAGGCTCTTCTCGTTTTTCACACGGTCTACCTTTCCGATGTATTTACCGTTGATGAAGACCTGAGCGAAGTCGTGGAAATCGGCCGTCAGCACACTCCGCCCGTTGATTTCGGGCAGACGGGTCATATAGAGCATCGAGCCCCAGCCCATGTCCATCTCTTCGAAGGTCATGATGCCGCCCTCCTTGCGCACAGGCAACTTCAGGTCGGGGTCTTCGCCGTTGAGCATTGAGGAGAACTCCGTCAGCTCGAATTTCGGCACGGTGATGATTGGCATGGGAGCCTTGGGCACGGAGGGCAGTTTCTTGTCAGAGTATTTCTGCATCATCGCGCGCAACTCATCATACTTCGATGTGGCGAGACCCCACTCGTTGATGGGCGCGTCGTAGTCATAGCTCGTCACGTCGGGCGCGAAACCGGGGCTGTTGGCACCCGCCCAGTGGCCGAACGAGGTGCCGCCATGAGTCATATAGAGCGAGAAGGAGATACCCTTTGAAAGCATCTCGTCCATGCCCTCCACCATATCCTTGGCCGGACGCGTCTCGTGGCGGGCGCCCCATTTGTCGAACCATCCGCTCCAGAACTCAGAGCACATCTTCGGGGCGTCAGGCCGCAACTCGCCGAGCCGGCGGAACTGCTGGTCGATGTTGGCGCCAGTGCCGAAATTCATGGTCCAAGTGAGATCGTCGAGGCCGTTCTTCTCGAAGTTCGACGACCAGTCGCACTGGAAGAGCGCCATCTCGCTGCCGTAGATGCCGCGCAGGCAGTCGCGTATCTCGCTGACATAGGGTTTGTCCTCGCCATACGAGCCATACTCGTTCTCCACCTGTATCATGATGATGGGACCGCCATTCTGGATGGTGAGGGGCGAGAGCTGCTCTCCCACCTTCTGCTCGAAGAGTTTCACACGCTCCATGAAATAGGGGTCCCGCTCACGCAGGCTGATGTCTTTCTTCTTCAGCAGCCACCACGGCAGGCCGCCCATCTCCCATTCTGCACACACATAGGGGCCGGGGCGCACGATGACATACATGCCGTTTTTCTGTGCCAGGCGGCAGAACTCAGCCACGTCGTTGTTGCCAGTGAAGTCGAACAGCCCTTCACGCTGCTCGTGGATGTTCCAGAAGACATAGAGACAAAGGGTGTTCATGCCCAGCGCCTTGCACATCTTGATGCGATGCTCCCAATAGGGGCGCGGGATGCGGGGATAGTGCACCTCGGCGGCCTTCACCACAAAGGGCTTGCCATTGAGCAGGAAAGTCTTATTGCCTGCCTTGAAGGTGCCGGCAGGACCGGCCGATGCGCCCATGGCCACCATCAGTGCCACGGCGGCCAGGAAAAAACGTAGTGTTCTCATGTGTCTCATTGTATCATTGTTTTTTTAAGATAACTTGCAGATTCCTCTCAACGACGGCATCAGAAGCTGTCGAGCCACGACTTCAGTTCCATAATCATCTCGATGTGGTATTTGAAACTCAGCCGGCTGCCCCAGCCGTGACCACCGTCGGGATAGACATGGAGAGAGGCAGGCACGTCGTGACGGTAGAGTTCCATATAGTAGTTGGTGCCGTTGGAGGGAGGCACCACCGTGTCGTCGTCGCTCAACGCTATCCATGCGCGCGGTGTCGTACGCGTCACCTGCTGGTCGCTGCTGTAGTTCTTCTCCTGGCGCTTGTGGGTGCCCTTGCCCAGGAAGTTGTCGTGAGAGCCCTGATGGCCGAACCCTTGCATCATCGTGATGACCGGATAGAAGAGAATCTGGAAATTGGGCTTCGCCGTACGCTCCGACAGCGTGGCCACCACAGAGGCCAGGTGACCTCCGGCCGACGAGCCCATGATGCCCACCTCGTTGGACTTGATATGCCACTGCATGGCATTGCGCCTCACCATCCTCATCGTCTCCTCAGCGTCGGCGACAGGCACTTCGGGATTGCCGTGAGGCATGCGGTATTTCAGCACGAAGGCAGAGATGCCCATGTTCTGGAAGAAGCGCGCCCACTCATGGCCCTCATGGTCCAAGGCGAGGCCGGAGTAGCCGCCGCCCGGGCATATCACTATCGCCCGCCCCGTGTTCTTCTTCTCCGCGGGCAGGTAAATCCACACCTTGGCGGTGTCGTTAGCCACCCCGTTGCGGTTGGGCGCCCCATTGGGCCACAGGTTCATCACTTTCACGCTCTGCGCAGAGACTCCTGCCGACATCATGGCCAGCAGAAGCATCAATAGGTACTTTTTCATCATATTCTGGTGTTTTTTTATCATATTATCTCTTTGGGCAAAGAAAAAGAGGTTTATCCTCTCATTTTATTGCAAAGGTAACGATTTTTTTTGTAATATTGCATCGCATTTAGATATTATAACAAACTAACGACCTAATTGGATATGCAGAAACGAATGCTCATCATCACCGCCATGGCGGTGGCAGCGCTATGTGCCCAAGCCAAAGTAAGGCTTCCGCACATCATCGGCGACAACATGGTACTCCAGCAGTGCACAGAGGCACGACTCTGGGGATGGGACCAGCCCGGGAAAAAAGTCAACGTCAGCGTCTCCTGGGACACACAAAAGACCTACACGGCCAAGACCGGCAAGGACGGGCGGTGGATGGTGAAGGTGCAGACACCCAAGGCCAGCTACACACCGCTGTCGATCACCTTCGACGACGGTGAGCCGCTCACCATCAGCGGCGTGCTCTCCGGCGAGGTGTGGGTGTGCGCGGGGCAGAGCAATATGGAGATGCCCGTCAAAGGCTTCGGCCAATGTCCCGTGGAGGGCTACAACGACGAGGTGATCAATGCCAGGAACTACAAAGGCATCCACTATGTGAAAATCCCCAGCGTGATGAGCATGACACCGCTCGACGACGCCAACTGCGAATGGAAAGAGGTGAGTGCAGCCACCGTGGGCGAAGCCTCTGCCACCGGCTATTTCTTCGCCCAGGTCGTCAACAAAGCGCTCGACATCCCCGTGGGACTTGTCATGGCCAACAAGGGCGGCACCCGTGTGGAGAGCTGGCTCACCAAGGAGAACCTGCAGAAATACACCCAGGAGCCGCTCGACACAATGGGCATCGTCAACGGCCACGAGTGGGACTACCACCGCCAACTGGTGTGGGGCAACGGCACCTTCAACCCCATCCTCAACTACACCGTCAAAGGCATCATCTTCTATCAGGGATGCTCCAACGTGGGCGACCCCGGCGACCAGTACTCTGAGCGCCTCCATCTGCTCGTCAGGCAGTGGAGAGAGCAGTTCGGCCTCGGAGAGATCCCCTTCTATTTCGTAGAGATAGCCCCCTACAACTACAGCACCCTCGACGGCGACAACGGTGCCCGCCTGCGCGAACAACAATATAAAGCCTCTACCCTCATCCCCAACAGCGGACTGGTGTGCACCAACGACCTGGCCTATCCCTATGAGTCATCGCAGATACACCCCACACAAAAGAAGCCCGTGGGACAGCGGCTGGCCTATCTCGCACTCAACCAGACCTACGGCATGACCGACGTGTGGTGCAAGAGCCCGTCGTTCAAGGATATGAAGATCAACGGCGGCACCATCGACATCCACCTCAACGACGACTACGGAAGCATCAGCCGCTTCGAGGACATCCAGGGATTTGAAGTGGCAGGCGACGACCACGTCTTCCATCCGGCCAAGGCCGTACACTTCTGGCAGCCCGGCGGCGGCTACTGGGACGAGACCGTGCGCATCACCTGCGACGAGGTGCCCCACCCCGTGGCGTTGCGCTACTGCTTCAAGAACTTCCAGCCCGGCAACCTCAAAAACGGCGCCGGCCTGCCGCTCTTCCCCTTCCGCACCGACAACTGGTAAAACTCCGCGACGGCCATGCCACATCCGCTCGACAAATTCACACACTGCCCCGTTTGCGGAAGCCCGCTCTTCGATGACAACGATGAGAAGAGCAGGCGTTGCCGCCAATGCGGCTTCGAATACTACCTCAACCCCAGCAGTGCCTATGTGGCGCTCATCTACGACCAGCAAGGCCGACTGCTGGTGCTGCGGCGCAGCAGGGAGCCCGCCAAGGGCACCCTCGACCTGCCCGGTGGCTTCGCCGACATCGGCGAGACCGCCGAGCAGGGTGTGGCACGTGAGGTGAGAGAGGAGACGGGCCTTGAAGTGATTTCCACAGAATATCTCTTCAGCATCCCCAACACCTACCGCTACTCTGGTTTCCTCGTGCCCACCCTCGACCTCTTCTTCAGATGCCAGGTGAGCGACTTAGCGCCCCTCCACGCCGCCGACGATGCCGCCGAATGCCTCTGGATGGCTCCCGAAAACCTCAGACCCGGAGACTTCGGACTGCTGTCCATCCGCCAAGGCATCTCACGGCTGCTCGGCAGCAGCGAGCAGGACTGATGGGGGCGATTGTAAAGATAATATATGTCTGAGAACATACCTGCTCTTCGTCCCACGAACTGTTGCCAGACGGTGACGAAATCCTTAAAAAATCAAAAAATTAAATATATAATAAGGTGTATCACTAAAGTTTTGCGTACTTTTGCGGCTCGAACAACAATATGACAGACATGCAAGACAATTTAGTGATCGTAGAGAGCCCCGCGAAGGCCAAGACCATTGAGAAATTTCTCGGCAAAGACTATAAGGTGATGTCGAGCTACGGCCACATTCGCGACCTCAAGAAAAAAGAAATCAGTATCAATCTCGAGACACTCGAGCCCGACTACGAGATACCCGAAGAGAAGAAAAAACTCGTGAGCGAACTCCGCTCCACCGCCAGCAAAGCCAAGAAGGTGTGGCTCGCGTCTGATGAGGACCGCGAGGGAGAAGCCATCTCATGGCACCTCTGCGAAGTGCTCGGACTCGACGAGGAGAAGACCAACCGCATCGTATTCCACGAAATCACCAAGCCGGCTATCCTCCAGGCCATCGAGACCCCCCGACATATCGACATGAACCTCGTCAACGCACAGCAGGCACGCCGTGTGCTCGACAGACTCGTCGGTTTCCGCCTCTCACCCGTGCTGTGGAGGAAGGTGAAACCCGCCCTCTCTGCCGGAAGGGTGCAGAGCGTGGCCGTGAGACTCATCGTCGAGAGAGAACGCGAGATACAGTCATTCGTAAGCGAGCCCTACTACCGCGTCAGCGCAGTCTTCGCACTGCCCGGCAAGGCAGGCAACGCACCGGCAGAGGTGAGAGCCGAACTGCCCACCCGCTTCAAGAGCCGCGAGGAGGCCATCGCCTTCCTCGAGAAATGCAAGGACGCCACCTTCACCGTCGATGCCGTCAGCAAAAAACCGCTGCGCCGCTCGCCCGCCCCTCCCTTCACCACCTCTACCCTGCAGCAGGAAGCCTCTCGCAAACTGGGCTTCACCGTGTCGCAGACCATGATGGTGGCTCAGCACCTCTACGAGAACGGACTCATCACCTATATGCGTACCGACTCCGTCAACCTCTCGACGCTGTGCATCAACGACAGCAAGGAAGAGGTGACCAAACTCTACGGTAAGGAATACAGCAAGCCACGCAACTACAAGACACGCTCCAAAGGCGCACAGGAGGCTCACGAGGCCATCCGTCCCACCTATATGAGCAATACGGAGATTGAGGGCAACGCCCAGGAGAAGCGACTCTATGACCTCATCTGGAAGCGCACGGCCGCCTCGCAGATGGCCGACGCTCAGATTGAGAAGACCGTCGTCAACATCCTCATCACCCCCAACGCCGACAAACTACAGGCATCCCCCAACGCCCGAAAGCCGCAGGCAGCAGAAGACTCCTACTTCGTGGCCACCGGAGAGGTCGTCATCTTTGAAGGCTTCCTCAAAGCATACAGAGAGTCGTCGGAAGAGGATGAGAACAACGAGGATGCCCTGCACCAGCTCCCGCCGATGACACAAGGCGACACCCTGCAGCGCACGGCTATCACCGCCACAGAGCGCTTCACCACAGGCCCCACACGCTACACTGAGGCCAGTCTCGTGCATAAACTCGAGGAACTGGGCATCGGCCGTCCCTCCACCTACGCCCCCACCATCAGCACCATCCAACAGCGCGAATACGTGCAGAAAGGCGACAAGAAAGGGTCGGACCGCACCTACACCATCGACACCCTCAAAGGAGAAAAAATCACCACTACCAGCAAGAAAGAGGTGGTGGGCAACGAGAAGGGCAAACTCCTGCCCTCCGACATCGGCATCGTGGTCAACGACTTCCTCCTCCAATACTTCCCCGACATCATGGACTACGGCTTCACCGCCAACGTGGAGAAACAATTCGACAAGATTGCCGAAGGAAAAGCCAAATGGTCGGTCATGATCAGGAAATTCTACAAGGATTTCGAGCCCGTGGTGGAGAGGACCATGAACATCAGGGCAGAGAAGAAAGCCGGCGAGCGCGAACTGGGACTCGACCCCAAAAGCGGCAAACCCGTCTCGGTGAAAATCGGACGCTTCGGACCCATCGTGCAGATAGGCAGCGCCGACGACGAGGAGAAGCCCCTCTTCGCACAACTGCCCACCGACAAGAGCATGGAGACCATCACTCTCGAGGAGGCGCTCGAACTCTTCAAACTGCCACGGACCATCGGAGAGTTTGAAGGCAAGACAGTGACCATCGGAGCAGGACGCTTCGGACCCTATGTGCTCCACGACAAAAAATATGTCTCGCTGCCCAAAACCGACGACCCGCTCACCGTCACCCTCGACAGAGCCATCGAACTTATCCAGCAGAAACGGCAGCAGGAAGAGCAGCGGCACATGCAGCAGTTCGACGAAGACCCCAACCTGGAGGTCATGAACGGCAGATACGGCCCCTACATCTGCTACGACGGCAAAAACTACCGCATGCCCAAAGCCATGCAGAACAAAGCCGGGCAGCTCACCTATGAGCAGTGCATGCAAGTGGTCAACGCCGCCGCCAACAAAAAGAAATGAGCCCATGGTGAGAGTCATCATCATAGGATACATGGGAGCCGGAAAGACCACCGTGGGCAAAGCCCTGGCCAAACAGCTCGGCATCCCCTTCTACGACCTCGACTGGTATATCGAAAGCCGGATGCGGAAAACCGTGGCACAAATCTTCAGCGAGAGAGGCGAGGAGGGATTCCGGAAGATAGAGCATGCCATGCTCCATGAAGTGGCGGAGTTCGAGAACGTCATCATCAGTTGCGGAGGAGGCACCCCCTGCTTCTTCGACAACATGCAATACCTCAACAGCATGGGAGACACCATCTACCTCAAAGCCACACCCGAAGTGCTGCACAAGCACCTCATGATGGGAAAAGGCGTCAGGCCCCTGCTGCTCAACAAGACACCCGAGGAGGTACAGACATTCATCACCGAGCAACTGGCACTGCGCGAGCCCTACTACTCCACCGCGCTCCACACACTCGACGTCAACCTCCTCGACAGCTACGACAAAATCAATATCTCGGTGAGGAAAATCAGAGAAATGCTGAACCTATGAGCATGCTGACCCACCACAATCCCTAAACCATAACCCCCAAAGCCCACGACTACAACATGAAAAAATGGACGATTGAGGACTCCAAGGAACTCTACAACATCACAGGATGGGGAACATCCTATTTCGGTGTCAACGAGAAAGGAAACGTCTATGTGTCGCCTTGCAAGGACGAGACGCACATCGACCTGAGAGAGGTGATGGACGAACTGGCGCTGAGAGACGTCACACCGCCCGTGCTGCTCCGCTTTCCCGACATCCTCGACAACCGCATTGAGAAGACCTCAAGCTGCTTCAAGAAAGCCGCCGAGGAATACGACTACAAGGGCGAGAACTTCATCATCTACCCCATCAAGGTCAACCAGATGCAGCCCGTCGTAGAGGAAATCATCTCTCACGGCAAGAAATTCAACCTCGGCCTCGAGGCTGGCTCCAAACCCGAGCTCCATGCCGTCATCGCCGTGCAATGCCAGAGCGACTCACTCATCATCTGCAACGGCTACAAAGACCAGAGCTACATCGAACTGGCCCTGCTCGCACAGAAGATGGGCAAACGCATCTTCATCGTCGTCGAGAAGCTCAACGAACTGGAAATCATCGCCAAGGCCGCCAAGAAACTCAACGTGAAACCCAACCTTGGCATCCGCATCAAACTCGCCACGTCGGGCTCGGGAAAATGGGAGGAAAGCGGCGGCGACGCCAGCAAGTTCGGACTCACCAGCAGCGAGCTCCTCGAAGCACTCGAGATGCTCGACCGCAAAGACATGCGCGACTGCCTCAGGCTCATCCACTTCCACATCGGGTCGCAAATCACCAAAATCCGACGCATACAGGCAGCCCTCAAAGAGGCCTCGCAATTCTATATCCAGCTGCACAAACTGGGCTACAACGTCGACTTCGTCGACTGCGGCGGCGGTCTGGGCGTCGACTACGACGGCACACGCTCTCCCAGCAGCGAAAGTTCGGTCAACTACTCCATCCAAGAATACGTCAACGACTGTATCTACACCTTCGTCGATGCCGCCAACAAAAACGGTATCGCACACCCCAACCTCATCACTGAGAGCGGCAGGTCGCTCTCGGCACACCACTCCGTACTCGTCATCGACGTGCTCGAGACCGCCTCGCTGCCCGAGATGGACGAGGCCTTCGTGCCCAGCGAAGATGCTCCGCAACTGGTGAAGGACCTCTATGAGATATGGGACAACATCAACCCGCGCAACATGCTCGAGGACTGGCACGACGCCGAGCAAATCAGAGAAGAGGCCCTCAATCTCTTCAACCACGGCCTCATCGACCTCAAGACACGGGCCGAGGTGGAGAGCATGTACTGGAGCGTGTCGCACGAGATCAACAGCATCACCAAGCACCTCAAGCACGTGCCCGAGGAGCTCAGGACGCTCGACAAAATCCTCGCCGACAAATATTTCTGCAACTTCTCGCTCTTCCAGTCGCTGCCCGACTCATGGGCCATCGACCAGATCTTCCCCATCGTGCCCATACAGCGGCTCCACGAGCGACCCACTCGCAGCGCCACATTGCAAGACATCACCTGCGACAGCGACGGCAAAATCGCCAACTTCGTGACCAACAGGAATATCTCGCATATCCTGCCTGTCCACTCGCTGCGAAAGAACGAGCCCTACTACCTCGGCGTCTTCCTCGTGGGCGCCTATCAGGAAATCCTCGGCGACATGCACAACCTCTTCGGCGACACCAACGCCGTGCACATCTCCGTGAAAGGCAACTCCTACTCTATCGACCAGATCTTCGACGGCGAGACGGTGGAGGAAGTGCTCGCCTATGTGCAATACAACCCCAAGAAACTCGTGCGCCAACTTGAGATATGGGTCACCAAGAGCGTCAAGCAGGGCAAAATCTCCCTCGAGGAGGGCAAGGAGTTCCTCTCCAACTACCGCTCTGGACTCTATGGATACACCTATCTGGAATAGTAAGTAGGTGAACAAAATAATCTATGACTATTATTCAACAGGGCAAGACATCATGGAAAAAGAAAAATGCGTCGTGGTGAAAGTGGGCGGTGCCATCGTGGAAGATGAGCAGCAGCTCCAGCAGTTGCTCCGCGACTTCTCCGACATCAAAGGCCGCAAAGTGCTTGTGCACGGAGGCGGAAGGAAAGCCACCAAGACAGCCGCCGCACTGGGCATCGAGAGCCAGATGGTGGGCGGACGGCGCATCACCGACGAGAAGATGCTGGAGGTGGCCACCATGGTCTACGGCGGACTGGTGAACAAAAACCTCGTGACGCAACTGCAGGCCCACGGGGTGAAAGCCCTCGGACTGACAGGTGCCGACATCGACGTCATACGCTCACACCGCAGGCCTCTCAAAGACGGCATCGACTTCGGCTATGTGGGCGACGTCGACCGTGTCGACGGGCAGATGCTCGCCACACTCATCGAAAACGGCATCACACCCGTCATGGCTCCCCTCACCCACGACGGTCAGGGCCACCTGCTCAACACCAACGCCGACACCATCGCCTCGGAGACCGCCAAGGCCCTCGCCGCGCACTACGACGTCACCCTCATCTTCTCGTTTGAGAAAAAGGGCGTCCTCGCCGACCCCGACGACGACGAGAGCGTCATCCCCGTCATCACACGCGCCGACTTCGACCGCTATAAGGCCGACGGCACCATCTCGGGCGGCATGATCCCGAAGATTGAAAACGCACTCGCTGCCGTGGACAAGGGAGTGAGCAAGGTCATCATCACCCTCGCCACGGCCATCGACGGCTGCCACGGCACCGTCATCCGATAGCGCCCACCGCGCACCCGACAACACAAACTCATCTTACTTACGCTTTTTTATACTACACTTATGAAACGATTCATTACGACCAAGGCTGCCACACTACGATGCCTTGCCGCGGCCCTGTGCACCATGGCTGCTGCCACAGCCATCCATGCGGCCACCATCACGGTCACGGTAAAAGACATCCGCTACCAGACCATCACCGGTTTCGGAGCTGCCGCCTGCGATGGGGCGATGTGCCCCTTCGGCAACGACACGCAGCCCGTCAAACTGCTCTACGGCCCGACGTCAAAAATCGGACTCAACATCATGCGCATGGAAATCTCGCCCAATTTCAAGGGCGACATCTCCTATGGCGACATCGGATGGGACACCCCCTACGACTGGCATGGCTCACTGCCGTCGGCCAAGGAAGCCAAGAAGCGGGGTGCCCTCGTCTTCGGCACTCCATGGTCGCCGCCAGGTGAATATAAGACCAACGGCACCGCACAGGGCGGCAACAGCGACAGCCAGGGCAAAAAGCGCGGCGAACTGCGCAGCGACTGCTATGAGAAATTCTTCCCGTGGCTCAACACGTTCCTGCAGTATATGAAAAACAACGGCGTCGACGTCGATGCCGTGTCTATCCAGAACGAGCCCGACTGGTGGGTCGACTACTCCGGCTGCCTCTACACTCCCGAGCAGCAGCTCAACCTTGTGAAGAACCATGCCGACAAACTCGACAAGGAGAAATACGGCGTGCGGCTCATCAGCGCGGAGCCTTTAGGATTCGATCCCAAATATTCCAACATGCTGCTCAACGACCCCGTGGCACGCAAACACATCGACATCATCGCCGGACACCTCTACGGCCACCCGCCACTCGGCAATATGAAAAGCGCCGCCGTGCTGGCAGCCAAGTACGGCAAGGAGGTATGGATGACGGAGCATTCCGTGTCGGACAACCTCAACCACCTGCCTACTTGGCACGACCAACTGATCTTCGCCGAGGAACTCAACGAATGCATGCTCGCAGGCTGCACAGGCTACATCTACTGGTATATGCGCGCCCATTGGGCTTTCGTGGGCACCGGAGAGACGAAATACAACCCCGGCAACACCAAGAACACGCTGCTGCCCAGAGCCTATGTCATGTCGCATTTCTCCAAGCACGTCACCGGCTCCACACGCCTTGACGCCACCTCAAGCGTCACTACCGGCACCAACAGCGCCTTCGAAACCTCTGCCTACATCAAGGGCGACTCGCTCATCGTCATGGCCATCGACACCACCAAGTATGCCCACGACCTGAAACTGGTGCTGCCCTTTAAAGTGAAAAGCGGCACGCATCTCCTCTCCACCAGCAATACAGACCTCTGCAAGGAACAGGCCATCGCCATCGAAGAGCCTGCCGACGTCATCACCGTCCCGCTGCCTGCCCGCAGCCTGAACACCTACATCTTCATGATCGATAAGGAAGACACGGCCATCAGAGAGCAACTGACGAAGGATGACGAAGGACCCAAAACCTATTACGACCTCTACGGACGCAGAATCAGCCGTCCACACGGCCTATGCATCGAGAAATCGGCCAACGGCTCCTCCAGAAAAGTCTACATCGACTGATGAAGAGGCGGAGACCATAGAATACCCTATCTCAACCAGCAAAAAGGTGTGCCAAGTTTTTGGCACACCTTTTTTTGACGATTCGCACACCATCATCATTTTCTGCCATCACAGACAACACTGTCAAGGTCAAGCAATTTTATTTACGTTTGTTTGGCGATGTCATGCAAAATTCGTATCTTCGCAGACAAAGACAACACTATGGAAAGATATTTCAATACTGCCGGCCCCAACCGTCCTGAGAAAGAATACACCATCGACCCGCTCAAGCGTATCGACCTGGATGATGTGCTGGCTTTGATCGACCAAGGCAAATACTTTGTGCTGCACGCCCCACGTCAGACAGGCAAGACCTCCTGCCTGCTTGCCCTGCGCGATTTGCTGAACGCAAAAGGAAAATACATCGCCGTCTATGCCAACGTGGAGGGAGGACAGGCCTCTCGCAACAATGTGGCAAGTGTGGTGAAATCCACAGTCGATGTGCTTGCCAGAGAGACCGCACTCATCATGAACGAGACATTGGCTGAAGAGGTGCGCGACCAGGTGCAAGACGAAGGTCAAGACGCCATGTTGTCTACTTACCTGACAAAACTCTGCAAGGCCTTGCCTCGCCCTTTGATATTGATGATTGACGAAATCGACGCACTGGTGGGCGACTCTTTGGTGAGCGTATTGCGACAATTGCGCTCCGGATATGCCAACAGGCCCGCCTCCTTCCCCCAAAGCATTATCCTCTGCGGTGTGCGCGACGTGCGCGACTACCGCATCGTGCTCTCCAACCAGGACATCGTCACCGGCGGCTCGGCATTCAACATCAAGGCGGAATCGCTGCGTCTGGGCGACTTTACCCGCGAGGAAGTGCATGAGCTGTATATGCAACACACCCGCGAGACGGGACAGGAGTTCGACGAGGCGTGCTTCCCGATGGTCTGGGAGGCCACCGAGGGCCAGCCCTGGCTGGTCAACGCCCTTGCCCGTGAGGTGACGTGGAGCATGAAGGCGAACCGCGACCGCTCCGTGCGCATCATCCCTGAGATGATCTATCGGGCCCAGGAGCATATCATCTACCGCCGCGACACTCATATCGACACCCTTGTCGACAAACTGAAGGAGGAAAGGGTGAAGAGAGTTATCGAACCCTTGCTCTCGACAGAAGGTGAGGCCGACGACAGCATCATTCCCACCGACGACGTGCAGTATGTGGTGGACATGGGCCTTGTCAAACGCGAGCGCGGCAAGCCTCTCCGCATCTCCAACGGCATCTACCGCGAGATCATCCCCCGCGAACTGACATGGACCACGCAGGAGATGCTCACGCAGGAGCCTCAGTGGTATGAGCGTGCCGACGGCAGTATCGACGTGTGCAAACTGCTGCTCGACTTCCAGCAGTTCTTCCGCGAGAACGCCGACTCCTGGATCGGGCGCTTCGACTATGCTGAGGCGGGGCCTCAACTGCTGTTGCAAGCCTTCCTGCAGCGCGTGGTCAACGGTGGTGGATACATCGACCGCGAATACGGACTGGGGCGCCGCCGCACCGACCTGATGATCCGTAAGCCACTGACCAACCACTATGGCGGACCGGTGCAGCGGGTGGTAATGGAACTGAAAGTGCTGCGCCGCTCTCTTGAGCAGACGATAGAAGACGGCCTGCGGCAGACGGCAGACTATATGGACCTCTGCGGTTCTGTCGAAGAGGGGCATCTCATCATCTTCGACCGTTCGCAGACAAAGACATGGGAGGAGCGCATCTGGCACCGCCCAGCCGCATACGAGGGCCGCACCATCATGGTCTGGGGGATGTAAAAAGGAGGATCCAAGGCCCAGCCTGGGGCAAAACTGTTAACTGATGTTAAACAAGGAGTGATTGTCGATTTTCCCTGTAACATCCGCCCCACCTCAATCGTCAACATAACAAATAGCGATGAAAAGTATCTGTTTCCGCACTGACGTGCTGCCTTTGAAAGACGTGCTCTACAGGCTTGCCCTGCGTATCACGCAAAAGCACGAAGAAGCCGAGGACGTAGTGCAGGACACAATGATGAAAGTCTGGAACAAGCGCGATGACCTGGGCGCCATTGAGTCGATAGAGGCCTACTGCCTCACCGTCTGCCGCAATCTGGCACTCGACAAGCTCAGGGCAAAGTCAAGACAAAACGAGCCGCTCGACGCTGAGCATCTTGAGACGCCCGACCTGGGAGGAAGTCCCTACGAGCAGATGCTGCAGAAAGACCGCATAGCACTTGTCAGACAAATGGTCAACTCGCTACCCGAGAAACAACGAAGCTGCATGCAGCTGAGAGACTTCGAGGGCAAGTCCTACAAGGAAATCGCCTCCATCCTCAACATCAGCGAGGATCAGGTGAAAGTGAATATCTTCAGAGCCCGACAGGCCATCAAGCAAAAATATCAACAAATCGAGGGATATGGACTATAAGTACATCGAGCAATTGCTGGAGCGCTACTGGAAGTGCGAGACCACGCTGGAAGAGGAGCAGATCCTGCGCACCTTCTTCCGCCAGGAGAACGTTCCTGTGAGCCTGCTCCCCTACAAAGACCTCTTCACCTACGAGATGCTCGACGTGGAGAACTCACGGCTGGGCGACGACTTCGACCGCAAGATGCTCGAAATGGTGGGAGAGACCGCCCCCGTCAAGGCCCGCACCATCAGCTTGACACAGCGCTTGCGCCCTCTCTTCAAGGCAGCCGCCATCGTGGCCATCATCCTCACCTTGGGCAACGCCATGCAGGTGGCCATGCAGCCGGGCGACAACGATGTCATCGCCGACAACGAAGGGCTGACGGAGCAGACACAAGAGGGCAACTCGGTAGCCATCGCCGACACCCTGCGCCAAGACTCGCTGAAAATGGCTGAGGCGCCTATACGCAAATGAAACATTTCTATGCTTTCTCTATAAAACAACCTATTGTTTAGTAAAACAAAATGAGACTGTGAAGTTTCAATTTTCTCAAATTTTTCATAACATAAGAAAGAGAAGGGGATACGCCTTGCAGGCGCATCCCCTTCGCCGTTTTCTGCCCTTTCATACCGCCCTTGCCCCATATATTGGCTTTACACTCCATAACTATCAGATATAGCCCACCTTCACCGACGTGACTATCATTGAGACCACCAACGACGTTGAGACAGAATTCACCGACTTTGTGGGCATCTTCTCGCCCAGAGACATCTACACCGAAGAGAAGACCAACCTTTACCTTGGCTCTGACGGTTATCTCTACTATCCGTGGGATGATGGTATGACATCGTTCGATGTGAACTCCTTCCGAGCCTATTTCAGTCTGAACAAAAATCTTGTGGCCGGCGACTCTGTCAACGGCATCAACAACTTTGTGCTGAGCTTCGACGGCGTGTCTTCTATAGATAATATTCCATCTCCTGTTTTCAATCTTCAATCTGAAGGGTGGTACACCCTCGAAGGCCGTAAACTCTCTGGCGTACCGACCCAGAAGGGCATTTATATTAATAACGAAAAGAAGATGGTCATCAAATAGGATTTAGCAGTGAAGAGAGAGTAATTTGCGTTCGCAAACAGAACTATAAAAGCGAGGGGGGGCACTACATTTTGTCCCCCTCTTCGCCGTTTTCCGGCTTATGATAAACGAGAGTAATGTCTAAACGGCCAAACGACTAAACGACCAAACGACTAAACGACCAACCCCCTAAACGACCAAACGCCTAAACGCCTAAACGCCTAAACGACCAAACAACCAAACGACCAACCCCCTAAACGACCACCGGTTCCTCTATCAATTTCCCACGGCAGAAGCGGTGCTCTATCTGGCGGTCGTCGCCGAGGTAGATGTATCGCTCCAGACGTTCCTGCAAGGTGTAGTTGTCGAAGTTGAGTACGCTGTCGTCGATGACTAAAGCGTCGAACTCATAGCCCGGTTCGAAACTGCCCACCTTGCCGAAGAAGCTGCCAGCCGACTTGGTGGCAATCCAGAAGACCTCAGACAGGGAAAGGAACTTCACGTCGTGATTCTGCTGGTAGTGCATCTTGCTTACCTGAATGGCATAAACCAGCATACGGAACATGTTCAGGTCGTGGCCGCCGCTGATGTCGCTGCCCAGTCCTATCCGCAGCCCCTCGTCGAGGAACAAACGGACGGGCGCCATGCCCGACGCCAAGTTGTAGTTTGACGTGGGACAGTGGGCCACCATGACTCCGTTGCTCTTCATCAGTTCCAGTTCGTGGCCGTCGGTCCACACGCAGTGCGCCATGATGGTGGGTGTCTGTCCGAAGAGTCCATAGCGGTTGTAAGCATCACCATAACTCTTGCTTTCAGGCTCCAACTCAGCCACCCAGGCGATTTCCGACGTGTTCTCCGACAGGTGCGACTGTACGGGCAAGTGATACTTGCCGGCCAGTTCGCCACAGGCCTTCAGCAACTCCGGTGTGCACGACGGCACGAAACGTGGCGTGATGATGGGCCGAACGAGCGCGTCGGGGTGGTTGAACTCCGCTATCAGCCGCTCATTACCTTCTACGGCAGCCTCCACGTCTTCGCAGAGTGCCTCAGGACAGTGGCGGTTCATGGCAACCTTGCCCACCAAGGCCCCCATGCCGGCTTCCTGATACAGCCGCATCAGCAGGCGGGTACTTTCCGTGTGGACAGTGCCGAAAACGCAACTGCGCATAGTGCCAAAGAGCCATTGGGTATGCAGGAAGCGGCGATACATTTTCTCCGCGTAATGAATGTCGGCATACTTCGACTCCTCGGGGAAGGTGTAGTTCTGCAGCCACGGCAGCAGTTCCAGGTCCATCGCCACGCCCTGGTTACGCACCTGGGGAGCATGCACATGCATATCGTTCATGGCCGGTATGAGCAGGCGGTCGCCGAAATCTATGACTTCGGCATCCTCACAGTCTAACGACGCCAAGTCTGCCGCCACCCCTATCACGCGCCCATCGGCGTCCACGGCGATATAACCATTCTCAAACACTTCGAAATGGCTTTGCTCCTTTGTAAAAAGGATATGTGCTTTATAAACTTTTTTCATGCTATTATATTGATTAGGTGATTTGTATCGATTCAGGAGTTATGAGATGCAGGGGCTCACTGCCTCACCTTGTGCATACGGAGGTGAAGCTGCAGCAGTGCCGGCAAGAAAATCATCAGCGAGAAAGCCACCGCCATGCCCACTTTCATGGTGCTGCCGCCCAACATATCCACAATCTTCGCGTCCTGATACTGCGGGAAGATGTTGTAGACGGCATAGGCCACCGTATTGTTCACCCAATGGACCATGATGCCGGGCACGACGCTTCCCGTGCGGTAGTACATCCATCCTAAGAGCAGCCCGAGGCAGAAGGCGTGAGGCATCTGCACAGGATTGGCATGCACGGCGGCGAACAACAGCGCCGAGAGCGCGATGGCCACCCAGTGGCTGCGCATCGACTCGAGCAGCACACGGAGCACGGCACCGCGGAACACCAGTTCCTCCACCAGTGGCGCGAAGATGCAGATGGCCAGATAGCCGCCGCGCGTGAGCATCACCTCGTCGAGCAGGCCGTTGCTGAAGTCAGGCAGGGGCACCATTTCCACAAACACCTCTGACGGGATGATAGTGCCCAAGGTGGCCACGGCGGCCCAGAAGAGCACCCCCACGGGTTTCGACCGCAGGTAATCCCTCGATATTCGGCTCCACCGGCAGGCGAGGAAGAGCACCAGCGTGATGATGCCCGAGGCCACCTGCGTCACGACGACCTTTATGCCCGTCATCTGCATGTCGCCCTGCACGATAGCTGCCTTTATGTCGGTCATCGACTGCCCGTCGGCCCATGCCCAGCAGAAAAACACGGCATAGGACACCAACATCTGTATCAAGAAATAGGCCACTATATATAGCAGCGCGTCGAAAAACTTTGATTTCATATAAGTATCTCTTTGACAAATAAATCATTGGCCATTTTCACGTCCTCACACAGTTGGCGCGCCAGGAGCTCCGCACTGCCGAACTTGCGCTCACTGCGGAGCCGGTGTGCCATCTCCACCTTCAGGCGCTGGCCGTAGATCTCACGGTGGTAGTCGATGACATGCACCTCAAGCGTGAGCCGGTCGCCGCCGAAGGTCGGCCGGCATCCGATGTTCATCACCCCCGGCCGATGCCGGTCGTCGTCCTCGGTCTGCACCACCACGGCATAGACCCCCGCTAAGGGCACCAGTTTGGAAGTCTCGTCCAACTGGAGGTTGGCCGTGGGGAAACCCAGTCGCCGGCCCTCCTGAAAACCTGGCACCACAATGCCCTCCAGGGAGTAGCGCCGTCCCAGGCACCGGGCCGCCGCGTCCACGTCGCCGTCGAGCAGCAACCGTCTGACGACCGAACTGCTCACGGTGATGCCCTCGTCGAGGACGAGGGGGGTGGCTCTCACCACCTCGATGCCCATCTCCCGGCCATAGCGCACATAGTCGTCGAAGCCCTCTGCCCTGCCATGTCCGAACCGGTTGTCATAGCCGATGACCAGCGAGCGCACGCAGAGTTGGTCGCTCAGCACCTGCCGCATAAAGTCGCGCGCCGACAACTGTGCCATGGCCGGCGAGAACTGCAGCAGGCCGCAGCTGTCGATACCTGTGCGGGCCAGCGCCGCCACCTTCTCATCGCCGGTGGTGAGCAACTGGGGACAGAACTGCGGGTCGAGCACCTGACGGGGATGGCGGTCGAAGGTGACCACCATGCTGCGCCGGCCCTCCGCCGCCGCCCTTCCTGTGACCTGGCCGATAAGATGCTGATGCCCACGGTGCACCCCGTCGAAGAATCCCACGGTGGCCACACAGGGCTCTTGCTCTCTCGTCGCGTCGTCTATCAGAAATGTTCTCATCATCGTCATGCCGTCAGGGGGTGGTAAGAGTGGATTGCGGCGGATTCTCGCGCAACTGCTCGAGGATGCCCATAAGGTCGTCGTAGCGCTCGGCACGGAGGATAGCGATGCGGGTGGAGCGGAAATTGGGGATGCCCTTGAAAATGGGGCTGGCCGCCAGATGGCGGCGTGTGTGCAGGATGCCACGATATTCGTCGATGCGCTCAATATTGATGCGCAACTGCTCCTCGAGCACGTCGAGCTTCCATCCGAAGTCCATCTGGTCGTCGGGGGGCAGTCCGTCGAGGTGGCGACGTATCTCACGGAAAATCCAGGGCCGTCCGAAAGTGGCCCTGCCCACCATCACGGCATCGACACCGGTGGTGTCGAAAGCCCGCTCCGTGTCTTCGGCCGACGTGATGTCGCCGTTGCCGATGATGGGGATATGGATGCGGGGATTGCTCTTCACGGCGGCTATCGGCTGCCAGTCGGCCTGCCCCGTATACATCTGCGAGCGTGTGCGCCCGTGGATGGTGAGCGCACTGATGCCACAGTCCTGCAACTGCTCGGCGAGGGTGCCGATGATGATGTTGTTCTGGTCCCACCCGAGGCGTGTCTTCACCGTCACGGGCACGTTCACGGCCTTCACCACCTGCCGGGTGATATCGAGCATGAGAGGGATGTTGCGGAGCATTCCAGCCCCGGCGCCCTTGCCCGCCACCTTCTTCACCGGACAGCCGAAATTGAGGTCGATGATGTCGGGGTGCACGGCCTCCACGATGCGGGCAGCCTCTACCATGGCGTCGGTGTCGCGCCCGTAGATCTGGATGCCCACGGGGCGCTCCTCGTCGCGGATGGTCAGTTTGGCCACGGTGCTCTTGACCGACCTCACCAGCGCCTCCGCGCTCACAAACTCGGTGTAGACCATAGAGGCGCCAAACCGCTTGCAGAGCAAACGGAAGCCGATGTCGGTGACATCCTCCATCGGAGCGAGAAACACAGGCCTGTGGCCGAAAGACAAATCTCCTATCTGCATGCTGTCTGACTATTTCAAAAGATGATATATCCCGCCTGCCAGGGTGCGCACCACCCCTTTCATCTCCAGTTCGAAAAGGATGCCGGTGAGCTGGTTCACCGGAATATTGGCCTGTGCGGCGAGCATATTGAGATGCAGGTCGTTGTGGCTGCCAAGGGCGGCCACCACCGCCAGCTCCTCATCACTCAGCTCAGGGAAGAGGTCGCGGCTGATGCCCTCGCGGCGTGCCTCGGCCAACTGGGCCTCATGCTCCCACCCCATGGCCTTCACGAAGGCGGCGGCATCGGTGAGGAGCTGCGCCGTGCAGTCGCTGATGAGCCGGTTGCAACCCTCAGAGTAAAAGTCGCCCACCCTGCCGGGGAAGGCGAACACCTCGCGGTCGTAGCTCCTGGAGATATCGGCGGTGATGAGACCGCCACCATGGGCCGCACTCTCCACGAGGATACAGGCGTCTGACATGCCCGCCACGATGCGGTTGCGCCTCACGAAGTTGATCTTGTCGGCATACGAGCGCGTCATCTGTTCGGTGAGCAGGCCACCCTGAGAGACCATAGCGGCGGCGGTGGCCCGGTGGGCGTTGGGATAGAGGTCGTCGAGGCCATGGGCCAGCACGCCCACGGTCTCCATCCCCATGTCGAGGGCCCTGCGGTGGGCATGGATGTCCACGCCATAGGCCAGTCCGCTCACGATGAGCACATCAGGGCACAGGTCGTGGAGCTGAGAGACAAACTGCCTGATGAGGTCCTGCCCATACTGCGTGCACTTGCGGGTGCCCACGATATTGATGACATGACTCTGGTTGAGGTCGGCAGTGCCCTTATAGTAAAGCACGAGAGGGGCGTCGTCGCACTCGGCCAGACGGCGCGGATAGGCCGCGTCGGCCATGGTGAGGGGCACGATGCCGTGGGCCTGGTCGTAGGCCAACTCTTCCTCGGCACGCTGCCTCATGGTGTCGCAGTCGCGCATGACATCCACCAGCCGCTGCGAGGCTTCGGGGAAAAGGTCGCGCACATGATGGCGGTGGTCTATCACGGCCGTGGCGCTCCCCGCCTTGCGGTAGAGTTGCAGGATGGCCGCCAGATGATAGAATCCCAACCGTGACAAGGTCATGGCGCAGATAGTCTCTTGCTCTTGAATAGCATTCATAATCATTCAGTCTTTGACAAACTCCTTGAACACCTCGTCGTAGTCGCTGTGGGCGGCCAGGCGCCCGTTCACGAGGCACACCAGCTCCACCTTGGCGCGGAAGCACAGCTGGCCGTCGGCGACACGGTAGAGGTCCTGGTCGAACACATACCTCACACCCTCCTTGCGCAATGCCAGGCACGAGCGGAACTCATCGTCGCACCTCAGCGGCGTCTTATACTGCAGGTTCATCCTTGCCACGACGGCATCGGTGCCACGGGCGTGCATATCGGCGAAGCTGACGCCGAGGCTCTTGAGGAAGAGGTGGCGCGTGTGCTCTGTGTAATGCAGGTAATTGGCATTGTTGACGATGCCCTCGATGTCGCATTCATAGTCACGCACTTCCATGCGTGTCTCAAAGATATAGTCCATAGGTGTCTGTCTTATTTCCGTTTAAGATATTCATATCCGATGCGGCAGTGCAGGCAGTCTTTCCTGTCGCAATACTGCCGCTTGAGTTGGATGAGCGCCTGGCTGTCGCCGGCGGTCTTCACCTCGAGGCCACACTCGCGCCACATCCTCACGATATGGTTGTCCTCGGCGGCCAACTGCTCGAGCATATCAAAGGAGCGGTCGCAGAGGCGCTCGTCGCCACGATAGCGGCCATAGGCGAAGAGCATGGGGATGGCGGTGTTGAGCATCAGCAGGCGGATGGAGTTGGCCGAGAGATGTTTCTCGCTGCGCTTGCTCTCATGGCCGAAGAGATAGTGTGTCTCCCAATAGGGGGTGACGCTGGTGGCCAGCACCTTCTCCATCTCCTTCACCGTGGCGCACTCCACCAGTTGGCTCAGTCCGGCGCGCTGAGAGTGATAGAGCGAGGCGAGCTGTGTGATGCGGATGTGCGGGAAGTTCTGCGGCCTCATGCGCAGGAATTTCCACTGCCTCGCGTCGATGGGAGTCAGGCCGAACTTATGTGCCAAGAAGAGATACTCATCACGCAGGCGGGTGAAATAGCCTTCGGCCAGCGCCGCCTCGCGGTAGCGCTCCGGCACGGTGCTGATGTCCAGCAGGCCGGCTTGCCCGAGGAAGATGGCCTCCACCTGCAGCAGGTCGTCGCGGTGATGGTCGACGGCGTGGAGGGGGATGCTCTTGGCCCATGCCTCAAAGGCATCGCCGTTGACGCCGAAGCCGTAGTTACGGGCGAGAGTGACGAAATAGCCTGCCTCCCAGGAGTCGTCGCAGAGCGCCACCCGCTGGCGGATGGCCTCCGTCTTCTGCTCCAGGCGCTCCGTCTGCAGGGCACTCATCCAACTGTGCACGGTGAGGCGTGAGAGACTGGGGATGAGCTGATAGCAGGGAGGGTAGCGGTCGATGGTGAGCAACTCCTCGTAGTGGTCGGCCACATGCTGGGGCACGGTCATCAGCAACTGCGGCGGGGTGAGTCCGCTGTGCGTCTTCACGATGGTGTCGGCCCGCGAGCAGACGTGCAGCACCACATTGTCGTAGGCCGGGTCATGGTCGTGGCCGTGCAGATACCAGTCGCTGGCCTTATCGTGTATCTCCACGTTGCCCACCCACAGCGTGCCGTCCACCTTCACCTTGGCGTTGAAGAAGTCGGGACCCGCATGACGGTTGTGCAAACCGGGGTCGATGACCTCCACCTCGCGGCCGTCGGTGGTGGTGAGCTGTGTGAGAGGAAACAACTTGTGTCTCCAGCAGTAGTGCAGCAGTGCTTCCATAGGCGTGGCTTTCGCGTTTTAATTTGCAAAGATAACCAAAATCCTACAATCTGCCGAGGAAGCAGGTTTTTTTTTGAGTCGCGGGCCTGCCGCCACCGCGTCCTGTATCCACTTGGCGACGCATACAGGCAAAGACTTTCTTCCGAAAAAAGTCGAAAACTGCGTATTTCTTTTTGTATTTCACTCAGTCTTTTCTATTTTTGCAAAGAAATTGCGAACAAACTACTTCCTATGAAAAAAAGCATTGCACTCATCCTTCTCATGGCCGTCGTCGCCACAGCCAAGGCACAACAGGAAACGGCCAACGCACAGATAGAAAAAGGATTCAAGAACCCGCCTGCCGAAATGTGCAGCCACGTCATCCTCGGATGGGACGGGGAAATCTCGCCTGAGGTCATCAGCCGCGACCTGAGCGAAATCCAGGCGAAGGGTTTCCGCAACGTCATCATCGAGCCCGGCTACCACATGGGCACCGAATACCTCAGTCAGCAATGGTTCGCCAACGTGCGGATGATGGCCGACTCCGTGGAGCGGCGGGGCATGCGTGTGTGGATCATCGACGAGGGGAAATACCCCAGCGGCATGGCCGGAGGCAAGTTCTCGAAAGAGCGCCCCGACCTCTGCATGCAGGCGCTGGTGGCCGACGGCGACACGGTGAAAGCCGTCCGCCGGTCGTCGCAGACCCGCTGCGTGAACAACCCCACCGGCGGCAAGGATGAGAACAACTCCCTCTGCGATTATCTCGACCCGGACGCCGTCGCACAGTTCATCGCGTGGACGCACGAGGAATACCGCAAGACGCTGGGCCACCACCTCGGCACCACCGTGCTCGGCTTCCGGGGCGATGAGCCTGCCTTCCAGCGCGTGCCCTGGACCACCGACATCCTCAACGTGTTCGTCCGAGAGAAAGGCTACGACCCCACCCGCTGGCTCACGGCTCTGCTCAAAAGCGACCGCATGTCGGTGCACAGCGACGCCCTCAGCGACACGGAGCGGCGCGTGAAGGCCGACTACTGGGATGTGTGGAGCCGCCTCTTTGCCGACCGCTATTTCAAGGCGCAGGCCGACTGGTGCGACACCCACGGCGTGAGCCATATCACCCACATGGACAAGGACGACGAACTGCCCTGGTGCGTGAAGATGGAGGGCGACCCCTTCCGCTGCCTCAGTCGTGTGCAGGTGCCGGGCATCGACGTCATCTGGTCGCAGATATGGTATGGCAGCACCACCGAGTTTCCTCGGCTGGCATCCTCCACCGCCCATGTCTACGGACGGCAACGGGCCTTCAGCGAAAGTTTTGCCGCTTTCAGGCGACCGCTCACCACGGCATCGGTGAAATACATCGTCGACTACCAGATGGCGAGGGGCATCAACTTCTTCGAATTCATGTTCTGGGCGAGCAAGAAAGGCGCGAGCAGCTATATGGCCGAACCAGGCATGAAGGCGCTCAACGACTACGTCAACCGTGCCGGATACCTCCTCTCGCAAGGCAGGCCCACCGCCCGCATCGCCGTCTACGCCCCCATCCCCACTCTGTGGTTGGGCGACAACCGCGCCTACGACTTCATGAAGGCCGCCGCCCACCTGCTGACCGCCCACCAATATGATTTCGACTTCATCACCGATGACGGCATCATCGAGGCGACAACACCCCGCAACGGCGCCCTCGTCAACCGCAGCGGACAGGCCTACACCACACTGGTCATCCCTGCCGCCGAAGCCATCCGCGAGGCGGCATGGACCAAGATTCAGGAGTTTGCGGCCCGCGGGGGAAAAGTCATCTACATGGGCGGCACACCCAAGACCACCTTCGCCACCACACTGACACAGACGCGCCCCATCGCGCCGCTCAGCGGTGCCTTGCTCGTGGCCGACAGCCTCTGGACAGCTGACATGGAGTCGTGTCTGCCTGCGCGTGAGATGACGGTGACCGCCGGACGGGCAGACAGCCTCGTCTGTTGCGCACGAAAGACCGACGACGCCAAGATTTTCTTCATCCTCAACCAAAGGAACGCCGAGGAGACCGTCGCCCTCGACCTTGACGCCATGGGCGAAGCACAACTGTGGGACGCTTCGACAGGCGATATAAAGCCGATGCCTTTCACCGTCGTTGACAACAAGACCCGCGTGCGCCTAACCTTCCCGGCATGGGGGTCGCACCTCATCGTCGTCAAGAAGCGCGCCGTCGCCTACGACGCCCGCCGATACAAGAGTCTGCAGGCGGCCATCGACCGCGCCCACAGCGAGGGCGGCGGCACCGTAGTGGTGAAAAAAGGCCGGCACAAGACTGGGGCCCTCTTCTTCCCACGGGGCGTGGACCTCCACCTCGAACGGGGAGCCACACTGGTGAGCGTCGTCGACACCACGCTCTACCCCATCATCGACACCCGTTGGGAAGGACGGATGCGGAAGGCGCGCGCCGCCCTGCTCAACTTCGACCACAACGAGGGATGCCGCCTGACGGGCGAGGGCACCATCGATGCGCAAGGCCTGGTGTGGAAAGAGCAACGGCTGTCGTTTGCCGGACGCCCCAAGACCATCTGCTTCGACCACTGCGACGGGGGCACCATCAGCGGCGTGCACATCCGCAACCAGGCGTTCTGGTGCCTGCACATCCTCTTCACCGACGGGTTCACTGTCGACGGCATCGACATCAACGCCGAGGACTATATCCCCAGCAGCGACGGCATTGACATCGACTCATCGACGGGCGTGACGGTGCGCGACACCCACATCCGCGCCCACGACGACTGCATCTCCATCAAAAGCGGACGCGACACCGACGGGCGACGGGTGAACAAGGCATCGCAGGACATCCTCATCGAGAACTGCCATTTCGACTATGGGCACGGCGGCGTGGCCATCGGGAGCGAAGTGAGCGGAGACGTAAAAAACGTGACTGTGCGCCATTGCGATATGACGGGTGAGAACTGGAACCCCATCCGACTGAAAAGCCAACCGTCGCGAGGCGGCACCGTGGAGAACATCCTCTTCGAGGACATCGACATCGCACAGGCACGCAACATCATGGAAATCAACATGACTTGGCGCATGAAGGGAGCCGACGAGCAACCCTACTCACCGCTCACCACCCTGCGCGGCATCCGCCTGCGCAACATTCGGGCACACGCCGAGCACGGAGGCATCATCCACGGTTTCGAAGAACAGCCCATCCCGAGAGATGCCATCACCTTCGAGAACTGCCTGTGGGATGCCGCCACACCCGTCGACGTGAAAAACGCCGACGTCGACTTCAGCGGCGTCATCTACGACAAGGTGCCTTGAGACAGACATTATTCCGGATACAAAAGACATTTAATCAACGACATTATCCGCAAACCAAAACATTCTTTATTATATCATCAACATCTTTTACATGTGAAGGATTGATACAATCATTCCCCCAACGTTGAGGATTAATGAAGATATAATTTGCTATATATTCAAATGCCCGATGATTACGGATGATATGCTCATAATAATTATGTTGCCACAACCTCTTGTTGAAATGTCTCCATCCTTTTGTTTTCACCCCCTCAATATAAACATGGGTCGTATAGCTCTTAAACTGCCTCATTACCTCTGCCAGATAAACATCTCCCAATAATGTAAGAATAAAATGGACATGGTTAGGCATTATAACATAATTGAAAATGAGACATCCATCATGCTGATTAGGAATATCTGCCACCGCTTGTTCAATTGCTATTCCCGCCTCATTCAACACCATTTGTCCGTCCACAATTTCACCAAACAAACACAGCCGTTCTTGAACAACGATGGTAATGAAATAGTTCGCGGCAGTTGAATAATCATAGCCCTCAAGTCGTAGCTTCTTTCTCTTGGGATAATTATCGTTAGATTCATCCATACATTTCAAGATTTTAAGTAAACCGTGGGATATATTTTATGTTTATCCACCAATCAGAGGTTTGTCCTTTTCAACCACATGAGCACAAAGCATCTTAACCAATAGACAAGGCGGAAACTGAGACAGTAGTGCTGTAATGCAAAAATAGACAATCTTCTGAAATTGTGCAAGATTATATTCAAAAAAAGTTTCTCTACCTATTATGCCACAACAAGATTGCCAATATCCACCGTAGGGACATACTTTATGTATGTCCGCCAAAACACGATGGCGTTTTCGCATTCACATCGGACATACATAAAGTATGTCCCTACGTGCGCACAAGGCTAATCCACGATGGCGTTTTCGCA
>CADBLU010000016.1 GCA_902795605.1 uncultured Prevotellaceae bacterium
GACCGCTTCGAATCTTCAATAGGTATTAGTTTTTTTTAAGGTAAAAAGATTGTTTTCAGGATAACGCTGCAAAGGTAAACCTTTTTTGTCAACGTGCAAAAGGTTTTAATAAAAATTTTTCAACGTCACTTTGCTGTGTGCCCGCACAACAATGAATTTAATATATTTTAACACAGTTTCGTGCGTAATCGATTGAATTTCCTCTAAAAAAGAGCAAAAAAAGTAAAGAATTGGGGATTTGTTTCATTATATGTCGAAAAAGAAACAGCCCGTTTAAAATGTGTATACATTTTGGTGGATGAATATTTTTTATTATTTTTGCAGAAATAAAGGATGGCAGGCCATGAGGAGCCTTGTTCAATGAGTGCATGACAGACGTCCGAAAAAGTCTGTCGCAACCTAAAAAAACGAAAAAGACCATAATAACCATTGGAAAGATGATGAATAGAAAAAATCTAGTACTGTTATTGTTGCTGTTGCCCGTCCTGTGTCATGCACAGGTGAGAAAGGAACAGGTGTTGAACGACGGGTGGCAGTTCTCGCGCGACAGTGTGAACTGGACAGATGTGGTGTTGCCACACGACTGGGCCATCGACGGTCCCTTCGACAAGAAGTGGGACCTGCAGTATGTGGCCATCGAGCAAAACGGCGAGAAAGAAAAAACCGAGAAGTCGGGACGCTCTGGGGCACTCCCCTGGATTGGGAAAGGGTATTACCGCAGAATCCTCCATTTTGATGAGAAGCCAGGTATGGCCATGTTGGTTTTCGATGGTGCGATGAGCGAACCTGTCGTAAGAGTCAATGGCCATATTGCCGGCCGTTGGGCCTATGGCTATAACGCTTTTCGTGTGAATGCGACAGAGTATCTGCGCACAGGCGACAACCTCATAGAGGTGAGTCTTCAGAATGTAGAAGAGAGTAGCCGTTGGTATCCTGGAGCAGGTATCTACCGTCCAGTGACCCTGATACAAACCGACGGAGCGTTCATTGATGACTGGTATACCTATTTCCGTACGATAGCGATCGAAGAAGGCCGCGCGGAGGTGGAAATCTCGTCGGCAGTGCGGGGAGACGTCACCTCGGGAGCCGTGGCCATCGACATTCTTCTTCGTGACCAAAAAGGTTATGTGGTGGCACATTCGCATTCACCTTTAGGGGCAGACAGCCGGTTTACTGACAGGCTTGTAGTGAAGAAACCTCATCTCTGGTCGCCAGAGACACCTTATTTATATAATATGGAAGTGCGGTTGTTCAGAGACCTCACCCTTATCGACCAGAAGAATATCAAAGTGGGCGTCAGGACGATTGGGGTGAGCAAGGAGAATGGATTTACGCTCAACGGCCAGTCGCGCAAAATCAAGGGTGTGTGCCTACATCATGACCTTGGACCGCTCGGCGCTGCAGTCAACAGGGCGGCCCTTGAGCGCCAGATCCGCATCATGAAAGAGATGGGCTGCGATGCCATCCGCACATCGCACAACATGCCCTCGACGCTTCAGATGGAAATCTGCGACTCGATGGGTATGATGGTGATGGCCGAGAGTTTCGACATGTGGATATATCCCAAATGCAAGAACGGTTACGCACGCTTCTTCAAAGAATGGAGCGACGCCGATATCGAGGCACTTGTGCGTTGCCACCGCAATCATCCCTCTATCGTGATGTGGAGCATCGGCAATGAGATTCCTGAGCAGTGGAGTGAGGAGGGTAGGGACATTGCTGTCCATCTGCAGACTCTCTGTCACCAGCTCGACCCCTCTCGCCCCGTGACGCAGGGTATGGACCGTGCCGAGGCAGCATTGAAGTCGGGATTTGCCCAAGCTATGGATGTGCCAGGCTTCAACTATCGCGTGCATAAATACGAGAACAACATCAAGCAGTTGCCGCAAGGCTTCTTGCTCGGCTCTGAGACCGCCTCTACCGTCAGTTCGCGAGGTGTGTATAAATTTCCCGTAGAGGTGTCAGACCATGCCGTCTATCCCGATGGACAGTGCAGCAGTTACGATACAGAATATTGTTCTTGGAGCAACCTGCCCGATGATGACTGGCAGGCACAGGACGATTATCCCTGGGTGATCGGTGAGTTTGTGTGGACAGGCTTCGACTATCTCGGCGAGCCCACTCCCTACGACACATACTGGCCTTCACGCAGCAGCTATTTCGGAATCTGCGACCTGGCCGGCCTGCCCAAAGACCGCTATTACCTGTATCGGAGCCGTTGGAACACCAGCGAGCACACGCTCCACCTTTTGCCCCACTGGACCTGGCCCGGCCGCAAAGGCAAGGTGACGCCGGTCTATTGCTATACGGATTACCCTTCGGCCGAACTGTTTGTCAACGGTGTCAGCCAGGGCAGGATATCCAAGAACCCGGCTTCGAGGCTCGATCGTTATCGCCTGCGTTGGAACGATGTTGTCTATCAGCCAGGAGAACTCAAGGTCGTGGCCTATGACAGCGATGGCAAGGTGGCAGGCGAGACTGTCGTTCGTACTGCCGGAAAGCCTGCGGCTCTATCTTTGTCGGCCGACAGGAGCACACTGCGTGCTGATGGAGCCGACCTGGCTTTTGTCACCGTGAGCATGACCGACGTCGACGGCACTCTGGTGCCCGATGCCAGCAACCAGTTGCAGTTTGAGGTCACGGGAGCAGGCACATTCAAGGCTGCCTGTAATGGCGATGCCACCTCGCTCGAGTCGTTCACTGCACCCACGATGCGCCTCTTTCATGGTCAACTCGTAGTGATTGTGCAGTCATCCCGTCAGGCTGGCGACATCACACTGAGGGTGAGAGATAGCCAAGACAAGCGGTTAGTGTCGGAGATGGTCATCAAGTCGGAATAGCCATTTCGCTCTTCGTTTGTTAAAAAAACTCCCACTGCATGGATTATTCATCGGAAACGATTAATTTTGCATCGTCAACGTTAGCCGGTGTATGCCGGGAAATCAGAAACACTTTTATCTCATGTCAATATGAATAATAATCAGTTCCTACCGCCACGATGGCCGTTTCTTCTCCTGATGGTATGGGCATGTCTGGCTCCTGCGACAGCACAGACCGATTTGTTCGTCTCTGTCGGTCAGGCGGGGGAGTTGCGCCAGGCTGTCGAAGCCATCTCTGAAACAGCCGTCCACACCACCACTTCGATGAAAGTGATTGGTCCGCTTGATGGCAACGACATGATGTTCATCCGTGAGATGTGCGGCGTGAGCGACATCGATACACCCACCGAAGGCATCCTCAGGAGTCTTGACTTGAGCGACGCATATTTCGTGGAGTCTTCATCCCCTTATCTGTCTCTTGACGGAAAGCAATATGTGTCTCAAAACGAGCGGTTCGGGACGGCCTTCCTTTACAACTGCCAGCATCTTGAGGAAGTGGTCTTACCTTTTTCTGTCGCCGCTATCGACAGTCTGGCATTCGCAAATTGCAAGCGTCTCCGCAGTATCGAGATACCCGCCTCTGTGCAAGAGATAGGCTATGCCGCATTTGTGGGGTGCGACAGCATCACCTCACTCACATTGCCTCATTCCGTCTTGCGGATAGGCGAGGGTGCCTTTCAGTCGATGGCCTCGCTTGAGGAACTCAGTCTGGGCGATGGCGTGGAGACCGTCGACAACTCTATTGTGCTGGGCGATGATAAATTGCGGGTCATCAGCCTCGGTCTGCGTTTCCGCGAGTTCCACCCCGTGATTTTCTATACCTCGCCGGCCCTTACCGACATCTATGTCAGCGAAGGGAATCCTTATTACAGGTCACTCGACGGTGTCCTCTTCACTGTCCAGACCGACACGCTGCTCGCTTTCCCACCGGCGTCGCCGATAGACGACTACGTGGTGCCCGATGGTGTCAAGTGTATTGCTAACTGTGCCTTCAGAAATGCATCACAACTCCGTTCTGTCAGTATGCCTACCTCTTTGGAGACCATCGACTCACTCGCTTTCTTCGCCTGCGACGAACTACGGGAGGTGGCACTCAACGAAGGTCTCCAACATATCGCCTTCGGCGCTTTCGGACAGTTCCTAGACCAGCCCTCTTCTCTTTCGGGGCTCCATATCCCATCCACGGTAGACGTCATTGAGGGCGGTGCTTTCCTTTTTAACAGCGGTCTGACAGACCTGAACGTGGATGCTCGCAACTCCTCTTATGCCACAGGAAATGACGGTGTGCTCTACGACAGCCATTTCACAGAGGTCTGTCATGTGCCTTGTGGGGCCGACGAGCTCGACCTCCCCGAGAGTGTGACTTCCATTGGACCCTATGCTTTGGCGGGATGCGGAAGCATGTCATGGCTGAACCTCCCCGACCATATGACAACTATTGGTGATTGTGCTTTCGCCTATGCCACCGGCATACGCCAAATCAGTTTAGGGAAAGGAGTGAGTAGGGTAGGCGACATGGTCGTGGACGGCTGCCTTTCTCTCACCTCACTGCTTTTCTTCCCGTCGTCCATCAGCGACGATCATCTCACCGAAATGTCGTTCTTGGATGGTGAAGGCGCCGTGGCCTCCCAATGCACACTCTATGTGATGCCTGGCACTGCACAGATGTACATCAACAAGAAAGGTTTCAGCAGTCTTGAGGACGGTCGTCCTTTCTTTGCCGAAATCAAGGAGATGAGCGACCCCGACAACATCGGCCAACCGCTTTCGACGGAACCGGTGAAAGCGGTGCCCTACAACCTTGGCGGCCGCCGTGTGATGAACGGCGAGAGAGGGTGGCAACTCCTCGTTCAGCCTCGAGGCAAGACGCTCAAGAAGTGGGTGAGATAGTTCAATCATCATCGACCATCATCATCAATCCGACCAAATGCCAAAAACTAAGCGTTCACCCATAACTATTCCCGAAGGAGTACACGAAGTGGTCCTCCACGCCTGTTGTGCGCCTTGCTCATCGGCCATTGTGGAGTGGATGCTTGCCCATGAGGTGCGCCCCGTCATTTACTATTTCAACCCCAACATCTATCCCGTTGAGGAATATGAGAAAAGGAAGAACGAGAGCAAGCGGCATGCCGAAAGCCTTGGCATCAGATGGATAGACGGAGACTATAAGCACGGGCAATGGCTTTGTTCGGTGAATGGCCTGGAGCAAGAGCCGGAGCGGGGAGCACGTTGTCTGCAGTGCTTTACCCATAGACTCATGGCTACGGCGCAGCTCGCACGGCAGTTAGGCATACGTTATTTCACCACGACACTGGCCTCCTCAAGGTGGAAGAGCCTGCAGCAGATAGAGGAGGCGGGGCAAGCGGCGCAACAGGCTGTAGAAGGCACGGCTTTCTGGGCACAGAACTGGCGGAAAGGTGGCTTGTATGAGCGGCGCAACGAACTGTTGCGTGAATACGGGTTCTACAACCAGCAGTATTGCGGATGTGAGTTTAGCATGGCCAGACGGTCGGAACAACAAAATGAAACCAATGAAGGGAGATAAGAGAATATGAAATACATCAAATGGGGATTTGTAGGTTGTGGCGAGGTGACAGAGAAGAAAAGCGGTCCGGCTTTTGCCGAGATTGAGGGTTCAAGTATCTGTGCGGTGATGAGCCGGCAGGAGAGCAGGGCCCGCTCCTATGCCGAGCGCCATCATATCCGCAAATGGTATACCGACGCGCAGCAACTCATCGACGACCCCGACGTGAATGCCGTATATGTGGCCACACCGCCCTCGAGTCATGCCACTTATGCCATCATGGCCATGAAGGCCGGCAAACCTGTCTATGTGGAGAAACCGCTTGCCGGGAGTTATGAGGACTGCGCCCGTATCAATCGCATCAGTGAACAGACGGGTGTGCCTTGCTTTGTGGCCTACTACCGTCGTTATCTGCCTTATTTCCAGCGAGTGAAAGATATCGTGAGAAATGGAGTGATAGGCAAAGTGCTCAACGTGCAAGTGAGATATGCCTGTCCTCCCCGCGACATCGACTATTCGCCCCAGAGCCAACTGCCCTGGAGACTGCAGCCGGAGATCTCGGGAGGCGGCTATTTCTACGACCTTGCACCACATCAGCTTGACTTGCTGCAGGATTTATTTGGCGTGATTATCGACGCCAAAGGCATCTGCGCCAACAGAGGCGGACTCTATTCCCCTGAGGACACGCTGAGCGCGTGTTTCAAATTTGAAAGCGGCCTGCCAGGCAGTGGATCCTGGTGCTTTGTGGGGCATGAGTCTGCAACGGAAGACAGAATTGAGGTCATCGGCGACAAAGGCATCGTCAGCTTCTCTGTCTTCGACTACGCCCCCATCCAGCTTGTCACCAGCGGCGGTTCCACCAATATCACCGTGCCCAATCCACCTTATGTGCAGCTGCCCATCATCAAGTCGGTCATCCAGCACCTTCAGGGACTGGATGTTTGCACTTGCACCAGTGTGTCGGCCACACCAGTCAACTGGGTGCTCGACAGAATCTTAGGAAAGTTCTGATGCGGCTGAAGAGAGATACCATAGTCATCATGCTACTGTTGCTGCCACTGGCCATCTTGGCACAAGGCGACAGCCTCACCCACAAGAAATCCTTTGTAGGAAAGGCATTCGATGGCGTCGTGGGAATCGTCAAGGAGTTCAACAATGTTGACACATCCTACATTGAGCCTCAGCACTACAAGTTCACCACCACGCTCATGATGACCTACAATTTCGAGTCATATCGGCTGCGCAGCAAAACCGGACAGTCTTTTTCGTTCTCGCCCGAAGCCAAGGTGAAGGTGGGGCCTTACATCGGATGGAGCCTGCTCTTCTGGGGCTACACCATCGACCTCGCCTACATGAGTGCCAACAAGAAAAGAGAGCTTGACCTGAGTGTCTATACGTCGATGGTGGGACTTGACATCTTCAGGAGGAGCTCCGGCCACGACTACCGCATCCGGGCATGGGACCTGGGCGACGGACTGGCCAGCGACTCCATCGGCGGCATCCCTTTCGACGGACTGAACGTGACCATCACCGGGCTCAATGCCTATTATATCACCAACCACCGGCGCTACTCCTATCCTGCAGCCTTCAGCCAGAGCACCTGTCAACGACGCAGCAGCGGTTCGTTCATGTTCGGCGGCGGCTATACCCGCCACTCGCTAAGCCTCAACTACAACAAGTTGCACGAAGCCATGAAACGGGTGTCGCCCGAGGCAGAGGAAAAACTCGACAGCGGTCTGATGTTCAACAAGATAAAATACACCGATGTGTCTGTCTCTGCTGGCTACGGATACAACTGGGTCTTCTCCCGCAACTGGCTTTTGGCTGTGTCGCTTGCCGCCTCATTAGGATACAAGCACTCCACAGGCGAAAGAATCACCGACTTCTCCATCTTGCGCGATTTCTCCTTCAGCAATTTCAACCTGGATGGAGTGGGCCGTCTCGGACTGATATGGAATAATTCGAAATGGTATTTCGGAGCCTACGGCGTCATACATTCCTACAATTACAAGAAGTCTTTGTTTGAGACCAACAATTATTTCGGAAATGTCAATGTCTATATAGGATTCAACTTCGGACGAAAGAAATCACATCAAATAGAAAAATGAAACACACTGCTATTACCATCCTCCTCGTGGCCGCACTGATGACCTCATGCGACACCACCCCTAAAACCGCCAATGCCCAGACGGCCAATCAGGAAACAGAGAAGGCATTGCCTTATCAGGTGCGGCAGACACATCGTGGCGACAGCGCCAGAATCACAGCATGGCTCAAGGAGGGTAGTGCCCTCAAGTCAAGTGAGAACCTGGTGATGTTCTATGCGCGCAAATTCATCGGCTATCCCTATGTGGCCTACACCCTCGACCAAGATTTGGAGGAAGGGCTTGTCATCAACACACAAGGAGTAGACTGCACCACCTATGTGGAAAACGTGCTGGCGCTCACGGCGTGCGCCAAGAAGCACCAGACGACATTTGCCGACTTCTGCCGCATGCTTGCCACAGTGAGATATGTCAAGAATGATGTGGCCTATATCTCACGGCAGCACTATTTCACCCTCTGGCTGTCCGACAACATCCGCGACGGCCTCGTAGCCGACATTCAGTTGCCGCCAGCCCCTCTCTCCGCCACACGCACCGCCCATGTGGACTATATGAGCACACACGTCTCGTCCTACAAGATGCTCAATGCCCACCCCAAATGGCTTCCCGCCATCAAGGAACTTGAGCAGCAGGTGAACCGCACAAAGTTTACCTATATTCCCAAAGCGCAGCTGAAAGACTCCGACAAATACCGCAAATATGTGCGCGACGGAGATATCATCGCCATCGTCACCGACAAGGCGGGCCTCGACATCTCGCATGTGGGATTCGCCATCTGGCATAAAGACGGACTCCATCTGCTCAACGCCTCGTCGCTTCGCAAAAAGGTGGTCGACGAACCAATGACACTCTACCAATACCTGCAAAAACAGACCAAGAGTGTGGGCATCAGGGTGGCTCGCATCCTGTAGTATTGACGGTGGCGTTGAAAACGATTGCGATAAAGATTTCAATAATATTGGCCAATTAATTGGCTGGATGAAGATTTTATCGTATTTTTGCAAATGAGAAGAATGAATAGGATTTCACACAGAGGAGTCGTAGAGACCATAGAAGGCGACCGCATTGAGGTGAGGTTTACACAGACCTCAGCTTGTGCCGCATGCCATGTGGCTGGACACTGCAGTGCCGCTGAGAGCCGTGAAAAGGTGGTCAGTGTCATCGACCGTAGTGCCGCAAGGTCTCATGCCGTGGGCGATGAGGTGACAGTGGCCATGACTGCCGACAATGGCCGTCGTGCTGTCGTGCTCGCCTTCGTGCTGCCTTTCGTGCTTATGGTCTCCGCGCTGTCGCTGTGCCTCTGGCTGACCCGCAGGGAGGATGTCGCGGCGCTGGCAGGCGTGGGGAGTCTCGCCCCTTACTATTTCATTCTCTATCTATGCCGCGGCCGTCTGGCGCGGCGCTTTGCGTTCGTTATTGAAGAATAATACAATAATCAACTAAAACAAACATTATGGATTTAATTTTAAATGCAGTGCTCGTACTTGGAGGTATCGCTCTCATCGCGGCGGTGATACTCTATGTATGCTCCAAGAAGTTTGCTGTAGAGGAGGATCCTCGCATCCCATTGGTGCAGGAGAATCTGCCTGGAGCCAATTGCGGCGGATGCGGATTTCCCGGGTGCGCCGGATTGGCTGATGCCCTGGTCAAAGGTGCCGACGCAGGCTCGCTCGAGGGACTCAATTGTCCGGTGGGCGGTGCTGACGTGATGGCAAAAGTGGCCGACCTGCTCGGCATGGCCATGGCCAACAGCGAACCCAAAGTGGCCGTGGTGAGATGCAACGGCACCTGTGAGAACAGGCCCCGTACCACTATTTATGACGGTCTGCGCACATGTGCCGCTGTCAATTCATGCGGTGCGGGTGAGACAGGTTGCGGCTACGGATGCCTCGGTTGCGGCGACTGTGTGGCCGCCTGCCAGTTTGGCGCCATCGCCATCAACGAAGAGACGGGCATCCCCGAGGTGGATGAGGAGAAATGTACCTCGTGCGGTGCCTGTGTGAAGGCTTGCCCACGGCACATCATCGAGTTGCGTAAGCGTGGCCCGAAGAGCCGCCGTGTCTATGTGTGTTGTGTCAATAAAGACAAGGGAGCCGTGGCAAAGAAGAATTGTCAGGCTGCCTGCATCGGTTGTGGAAAATGTGCCAAAGAGTGCAAGTTTGAGGCCATCACCGTGACAGCCAACCTCAGCTACATCGACCCCGAGAAATGCCGTCTTTGCAGGAAGTGCGAGGCCGTCTGCCCGACAGGTTCTATCGTAGCGCACAATTTCCCGCCCCGAAAGGAGAAGCCCGCAGAGCCTAAATCATTGGAAACGTCGGCAGCCACACCCGCTTCCACGGTGCAGAAGGCTCCCGAGGCAGCCACTGTCAAACCAAAAGAGAAGGAGGATCAAGCATGAAACTGAGAACTTTCAGCATGGGTGGCGTACACCCTGAGGAGAACAAATTGTCGGCAGAGGTGAAGACCGTGAAGGCTGCCCTTCCTGCCCTGGCCGTCTTTCCCCTGTCGCAGCATATCGGTGCACCTGCCAAACCCGTGGTGGCCCGTGGAGACAAGGTGAAAGTGGGCACCATGATTGCAGAGGCAGGCGGATTCGTCTCCGCTCCTATCTTCTCGTCGGTCTCTGGCACCGTACAGAAAATCGACAATGCCATAGATGCCACAGGATATCTCAAGCCTGCTATCATTATCAAGGTGGAGGGCGACGAATGGGAAGAGACCATCGACCGCTCCGACCAGTTGGAGACACTCGACAAACATCCTGAGCTCACCCCCGAACTCATTGTGGAGCGTGTGAAGAATGCCGGAATCACGGGTATGGGTGGTGCCGGATTCCCGACATTTATCAAACTCACCCCGCCACCTACCGCCAAGGCTGAGTGCGTCATCATCAATGCCGTGGAATGCGAGCCTTATATCACCGCCGACTACAGGCTGATGATGGAGCATGCCGATGAGATCCTCGTCGGTCTTGACCTGCTGATGAAAGCAGCCAAGGTGACCAAGGGCTACATCGGCATCGAGGACAACAAGCCCGCAGCTATCCGGCTGTTTGAAGAGAAGACCGCCGGTCGACAGGATGTGGAAATCGTGCCGCTGGCCAAGAAATATCCGCAAGGCGGTGAGAAGCAACTCGTCGACGCCGTCATACGCCGTCAGGTGCCTGCGCCTCCTGCCATTCCCGTCAATGTGGGAGCCATTGTGCAAAACGTGGGTACGGCATTCGCTGTCTATGAGGCTGTGATGAAAAACAAGCCTCTCTTCGAGCGCTATACCACCGTCACCGGCAAGCAGCTCAAGCAACCCGGCAATTTCCTCGTGAGAATGGGAACGCCGATGCGTGAACTCATCGAAGCCTGTGGAGGCATGCCCGAGGGCGACAACAAAGTGCTCGCCGGAGGTCCGATGATGGGCAGGGCGCTCTCGTCGATAGAAGTGCCTGTGTGCAAGGGCACCAACAGCGTGACCATCATCAGTGGCGAAGAGGCTGTGAGGAAAGCGCCGCAGCCTTGTATCCGATGCGCGAAATGTGTGAGTGCCTGTCCGATGGGACTTGAGCCCTATCTTCTGGCACAGGTATCATCACTGCACCTCTGGGAGAGGGCTGAGGCTGAGGACATCACCTCCTGCATCGAGTGCGGGTCGTGCATGTTCACCTGTCCGGCTCATCGTCCGCTGCTCGACAACATCAGGCAGGGCAAATCTACGGTAATGGGCATCATCAGAGCCCGCAATACAAAGAAATAAAGTTTACAGAAATGGCAAAATTCATCGTTTCACTTTCTCCACACGCCCATGGGACAGACTCCGTGGAGCGTAATATGTATGGAGTGATTATTGCTTTGGTGCCCGCCCTGCTCGTGTCGTTCCTCTATTTCGGCATAGGGTCGGCCGTGGTCTGCTGCGTGAGCGTTGCCGCTTGCGTCTTCTTCGAGTGGGCCATCACAAAATATATGCTCAAGCGCAATCCTTCTATTACTGACGGCTCGGCCATCCTCACGGGCTTGCTGTTGGGCTTCAATCTCCCTTCCAATCTGCCTCTGTGGATCATCATTATCGGTGCATTGGTGGCTATAGGCATCGGCAAGATGACATTCGGAGGTCTGGGATGCAACCCGTTCAACCCCGCCCTTGTCGGTCGCTGCTTCCTGTTGGTGTCGTTTCCCGCCCAGATGACGTCATGGCCCAAGGTGGGAAATTTAGGCGCTTACCTTGACGCTGAGACCGGAGCCACGCCGCTCAGCCTGATGAAGACCGCTATCAAGACAGGCGACCCTTCGTATCTTGAAGGACTGCCCGACTCGCTCACCATGCTCTTGGGTAATGTGCCCGACGGAGCCGGCACCATCGGCGAGGTGTGTGCCCTGGCACTCTTGGTGGGCCTTGTCTATATGCTCTGGCGGCGCATCATCACCTGGCATATCCCCGTGAGTATCATTCTCACCGTGTTTGTCTTCAGCGGACTGCTCCATCTTGCAAGTCCCATCTATGCCGACCCCTTCTCGGCTATCCTCAGCGGTGGTCTGATGCTTGGTGCCATCTTCATGGCTACAGACTATGTGACATCGCCGATGACGCATAATGGCCAACTCATCTATGGCGTGTGCATCGGTCTTCTCACTGTCATCATCCGTAACTGGGGCTCTTATCCCGAGGGAATGTCGTTCGCCATCCTGATCATGAACGCGTTCACTCCGCTTATCAATACTTACGTCAAACCAAAACGATTCGGGGAGGTAGTGAAGAAATGAAAAAAATGGAGTCTACATTAGTTAATATGGTTGGAGTGCTCGTTTGTGTGGCACTTGTCATGGGCGGCATTCTCGCCTATGTCAACAGCATCACAAAGGGTCCCATCAGCCAACAGGCGGAAAAAGCACTCTCCGACGGCATCAAGAGCGTGATGATGAGCGACCAGCTCACCGTCACCGCCAATGACACGCTCTATGAGACCATCGACAACAAAGAGTGTATGTTCATCATCCACAAGGCTGCAGACGCCTCGGGCAAGGAACTGGGTGCTGCCGTAGAGACCACATCTCTGGGCTTCGGCGGCGACCTGAAAGTGCTCGTGGGATTCAATCCTAAAGGTGATATCCTCGGATATACGCTGCTGGAGCATGCCGAGACCCCGGGACTGGGCGCCAAGGCAGACACATGGTTTCAGAAAGACGGCAAGGCCAGCATCATCGGCAAGAACCCGTCGACACCGCTCACCGTCAGCAAAGACGGAGGCGATGTGGATGCCATCACCGCCTCCACCATCACCTCTCGCGCTTTTCTCAAGGCCATCAACCAGGCCTACGATGTGTATATGAAAAAGGGTGCCAATACCGACGGACAGAGCGGAGCATCCAAACAAGTCGCACTTAACCAATGAGGAGTAGGGATATGAACAATATGAAAATCTTAACCAACGGACTCATCAAGGAGAACCCTATCTTCGTGCTTCTTCTTGGCATGTGTCCCACCTTGGCCACCACGACATCGGCCATCAACGGACTGTCGATGGGACTCGCCACCATGTTTGTGCTCATCTGCTCAAATATCGTGATTTCCTGTATCAAAAACATCACCCCCGACAAGGTGCGCATCCCTGTGTTCATTGTCGTCATCGCATCGTTTGTCACCATCCTGCAGTTGTGCATCAAGGCATTCCTGCCAGGCATCGACAAGGCGTTGGGACTCTTCATTCCGCTGATTGTGGTCAACTGTATCATCCTCGGACGCGCTGAGGCCTTCGCCTGCAAGAACACTCCTCTGGCAAGTATGTTCGACGGCATCGGCATCGGACTCGGCTTCACTTTTGCGCTCACACTGCTCGGCATGGTGCGCGAGCTGTTGGGCGCAGGCTCTATCTTCGGCTTTGTGCTGTTGCCCGAGGTCACCAATGTCCTTGTGTTTGTGCTGCCTCCGGGAGCATTCATCACTCTGGGCTATATCATCGCTATCGTCAATCAACTCAAGAAAGGATAAACCATGGAATACCTACTGATTTTTATCTCGGCCATCTTCGTCAACAATATCGTGTTGTCGCAATTCCTGGGAATATGTCCGTTCCTGGGGGTCTCAAAGAAAGTGGACACAGCCCTGGGTATGGGCGGAGCCGTGGCTTTCGTCATGACATTGGCCACTATCGTCACTTTCCTCGTGCAGACGTATATCCTCACGCCGCTCGATTTGCAGTATCTTCAGACGCTGGCCTTCATCCTTGTCATCGCATCACTGGTGCAGATGGTGGAGATCATCCTTAAGAAAGTGTCGCCCAGCCTCTATCAGGCGTTGGGCATCTTCCTGCCACTCATCACCACCAACTGTGCCGTGCTCGGTGTGGCCATCCTCGTCATCCAGAAAGACTTCAACCTCTTGCAGTCGGTTGTCTATGCCTTCTCTACCGCCATCGGTTTCGCCCTGGCGCTGACAGTGTTTGCCGGACTGCGTGAGCAGTTGTCGCTCGTCAAGGTGCCCAAGGGCATGAGTGGCATGGCCATTGTGCTGGTGACCGCCGGACTGCTGAGTCTTGCCTTCATGGGCTTCTCCGGTGTCGACGGCGGTTTGAAAATCCTTTTCGGACTGGATTAGATTAGATTAATCTTTATATTTTGACATGATATGAAACAGACAATTTTAGTAACTGGAGGAACCGGCTTCATCGGCTCACACACCACCGTGGAACTGATAGAGGCGGGTTATGATGTGGTGATTGTAGACAATCTTTCCAATTCAAGGCTGGATGTGCTCGACGGCATAGAGAAGATCACGGGTGTAAGACCTGCTTTCCATCAAGTGGACTGCTGCAACCTCGACGACCTGAACAATGTCTTCGCCCAGCATCCGGACATCTGCGGAATCATCCATTTTGCCGCCAGCAAGGCAGTGGGAGAGAGTGTTGAGAAACCTTTGCTCTATTATCGCAACAACATCAACAGTCTGGTGAACTTACTCCAGTTGATGCCCCAATACGATGTCAAGGGGATTATCTTCTCTTCAAGCTGCACCGTCTACGGGCAACCGAGTCCCGAGAACCTGCCTGTCACCGAGGAGGCTCCCATCCAGAAAGCCCTGAGTCCCTATGGCAACACCAAGCAGATCAACGAGGAGATTATCCAGGACTATATCCACAGTGGTGCCAACATCAAGTCGGTCATCCTGAGATATTTCAATCCTATCGGGGCACATCCGTCGGCATTGATAGGCGAACTTCCGCTCGGTGTGCCGATGAACCTCATCCCCTTCGTTACACAGACAGCCATAGGCATCCGCAAGGAGCTTAAGATTTTCGGCAACGACTACAACACCCCCGACGGCACTTGCATCCGCGACTACATCTATGTGGTCGACCTGGCCAAGGCTCATGTGGCTGCCATGCGCCGTGTGCTGGAAGAAGACACTGAGGCCTTGGAGATTTTCAATATCGGTACGGGCCGTGGACTCAGCACCCTTGAGGTGGTTGAGGGCTTCGAGAAGGCCACCGGTGTGAAGGTCAACTGGAGCTATGCTCCCCGAAGGGAAGGTGACATCGAGAAAGTGTGGGGAAATGTTGACAAAGCCAACAAAGTGTTGGGTTGGAAAGCCGACACTCCCATAGAGGATGTGCTTGCCTCGGCATGGAAATGGCAAGAGCAACTTCGCGACAGGAACATCATGTGATGCATTCCTACCCCTTCCTCCTTACGATAAAAGTCCGTCATTGCTATGGCGGACTTTTATCGTTCATGTCATTCCATTCCTTAGATCTAATTAGGATGGGCTTCCTTACGCTTCATTTGTCCGCAAATCTTAGCATAGACACATGAGCCACATCTCTTTATATGCGGTGTGGGCTCAAAGGCTTTATCAGGGTTGAAAATCTCACCGACCAATGCCGACAGCCGCTCAAGAAACTCTTTATCGTAATCTGCTATGTTGTTGATTTCCATCTTCGAATTCTTGCTGCTAAATTTCAGTATCGGACTATAGTCTGGCGTGCCGGAGCGCTGAATGAAAAGCAAGGCAGGCGATACGGGCAACTGATGCGGATTAATGGTCTTGTCTTTGCTCACAATCATGGCATAGAGCATTGCTTGCAGATAGTAGTCGCTGTGCTTGTCGATTTTCTCCGGGTCGAAGACGGCTTCTAAGTTCTCAAGTGCGGAGATTTTCTTGCTGCCAGTCTTATAGTCCACTACGCGTATGCGTGTCTGTCCGTCGGCAGACGTTGTCTCGTCGAGTCGGTCGATACGTCCTCCGATACGGATACTCTTCGGTCCTTCGCTGGTGGTGATAATCACTTGGTCGTAGACCTCTCCCTCATGTCCACGGAGGACAAATGGCGCCAATTCTTTGTCAATGGAGAGGAGTCGCTTCAGATAGATGAGCATGACATTCCGGTTGATGATCTGGAGGCCGTTGAGCTCTTTCATCGGCTTGGAATCACCATTGAAGAGATGCTTGACAATAGCTTCGTCGAGACAACGCTCTATCAGTTGGGGGTTCTGAAGGACATTTTCTATGTGCTGCTTCTCTATCTTAAAACCTTCGTTCTTGAAAATCTTGCGTGCATCAGAATGGTCGGGACTTACTCCCGTGATACTCTCATAGATGCTCTGGATGGATTCGTGGAAAATATTACCGAAGGTACGTCCGTCGATATCCAAACTGTCGTCTATCGGTTCCCTGATGCCGGCCACGCGGTTGTAGTAGAATATGAGAGGGCACCTGAGATATCGGCTGATAGCTGTGGGTGAGAGATAGTCGAAACTGTTGAGGCGTTGGAGCACCTTCTCCGTCTTTTCTATCGCGGGCCGCTCCCTGATGGTAGGCAACTGGCTCGAGCTGAGCGATTTCCTTATGATATGATAGTCACTCTCCACCATGAACTGCAGCATAAAACGGCTCATCTCGCCTGTATTCTTCTTGTCGGCCACGTTGCCGTACATGATGGTCACATCGGTGGCCCGCTGTATCATCCGATAAAAATAATAGGCATATATGGCCGACTTGTGCTCGTTGGTCGTCAAGCCGAAGGCACTGCGGATGGAGTAGGGGATGAGCGAGGGCGCTTCAAGGCCCTTAGGCATGTTCCCCTCTCCGCATGAGAGGATAAGCAGATGGTCGAAGTCGAGGTTGCGCGTCTCGAGCACACCCATGACTTGTACTCCTGTTGCCGGCTCTCCATGGAAGGGCACCGTGGTGGCAGCCATCACTTGTCGCAAGAGTCGGACATACGTGACGGAGTCCACTTTCAGGTCACCGTCTTCGATAAGTGTCTGCATCCGGTTGACGAGCGTGTAAGTGCGGAACAGCGACTCGTTGGCCAGAGGGTCCGACGGTTGCGTCTGCCTCATGCTGATGGCCACACGCTTGAGCAGGTCGAGTATCCATTTGTTCACCCTCCTGTTGATGTCATATTCCACATTCTCGTCTTCACTGATGCTGAGGTCTGTGAAGAGTAATTGCAATCCTTCGTCTACCGACAGTTCCTCGCGTGTAGGGAAATAATGATGATCGGCAGACAGTTGCTCACAAAGTGCCGCAGCCTTTGGCGAGATATAGGCAGCATAGGGGTGACGCAGTAATGCGGTGACAAATTTCTGCCGGTATTTCTTCTGCCCCGCCCGTCCATACATCATCAAGTCTGTGAGATGCGCCACCAGCGATGCCGCCAGTGTCAGGTTGATAGGGAATCCCGTAGTGATATTCACTTCCTTTACCTGTTCGGGGATGCAGTGCACGACAGTAGGGAGCAACGCCTCATTGCACAGCACTACCGCCGTGCGGTTGGCGGCCTTCGCACGGTCGTCCTGCGAAAGCCATTTGCCCACATAGCGTGCCTGGATGTTTTCTGTGGGTGCACCGATATATTCAATATGCTTTTCCTTGCCCAGATGGTCGTAGATGCCAGTATCCGCCAACTGGTTGGGAAATTCCGTCATGAACTTTCTCACAAGTTCGCCGGCCTCATGGGGGATACCATTGTGCACACCCATATAATATTGGTCGTAGTCCCAATAGAAGGCTGCCTGCCCCTCCTTTTTCAGTTTCCGGAAAAGTTGGCGCTCCACCTCCTGCAAGGCATTGAAACCGACAAACAGGTATTGGTAATTGCCGAAATCGCACGCCTCATCTTCGATGACGGAGCGATAGAGAGCGCCCTCATAGGCTATGTCTTGCTGCCGTAGACGAAGGTTGTAGTCTTGATAAATAACAGCCAACTTGCTCCACAGGACGAGGAAACGCTCTTTCAGTTTTTGACTCTGGTTCTCGTTGAAGTCTTTGAAAAAATGCTTAAGCACATTCACCTGCTCCTCAGTGAGATAGTCCAAGTGGTCGGAAGCGTGAATGTCTTTCACGTTGGAGAACACGGCCGTCGGGTTGGCCATACTTTTGTCTATGTCGTCGAAATCGGAGAGGATGATGCTTCCCCATCCGTAGAACTGGTCGAGAGGCTCCTCGCTTTTTGTGCAGGACACAAAACTCTTGTAAAGTTCGCAGATGAGCTTGATCTCATCTGCTACGGTGAGAGAGGTGTGCGCACAGAAGAGTTCGTTGATTGTCGTGTATTGGGGAGCCCATACCGGCCGGCCGTTGAGCCGGGCGAGATAGTCGTTGAGAAAGAGAGAGGCTCTTTTGTTGGGGAAAACGACGATGAGGCCCGACATGTCTTCTCCATAGCGCTTGAGCATGTCTGCGGCTACATAGTGGAGGAATGGGGCGTTGGCAGTTGTGTCTATTGTGTTCATCTTGCTTACTGTTTCATATTGTTGCTGATAGGTCGGGCTTATGCGGCTATACCGGCACGACATTGTTGTCGCTCACATACCACAAATATCCCTCTACGTGGGTATGGCCCATCTGGCGGAGAAGGTCTTTGTAGGCTTCTATCTGTTCTTTATGCTTGTTGGTGGGGCGGCCGAACTTGAAGTCGACGACAATGGTATGGTCACCGTCGCTCATCACCCGGTCAGGCCTGCGGGTGACGGTTTTGCCGTCTTCGTCTACAAAAACGATGGCGCACTCGTTGTGCAGCGTCCAGCGAGGCGAAAACCACTCCCGCACTTGCGGCAGGCTGAGGGCCTCGTCTATCATTTTCTGGAGATGATGCTTTGATATATCACCGAAGAGGACGCCTTCATAGGACAATTGCCTCACTACTCGCTCGAGGTCATTGAGGTCGCGCAAACGAGAGAAGATGCTGTGGAGCAGGTTGCCTCTTCTGATATACTCGTTCCGCTGCAGTTCTGCTTGCTCGGTTTCGGTGAACTCTCGGCTGTTGTTGCTCTGCAGGAACGTCACCTTTGAGGGATAGGAGACCATAGTGAAAGTTTCAGGCTGCTGAGGCTGAAGGAAGACATTCTTTGTCTCGGCTTCCGCTTCGTTATGCTTTTCTTCTTCATCGAAGCACTTGCCATAGTCGAGGATGAGTTCTTTATCCGTTACTGTGGATGTGAAGTCGGTGATGGAAGGCTGGCTGTCCTTAGGATAGAGCATTTGCCGGAGGGTGCATTCTATCAGCCAGCTTCTGCGAGAGGTGGATTCTTCTTTCTTGTTTTTTTTATCTTTTATGATACCATAGACGAAAAGACGGGTCTTGGCCCGAGTGAAAGCCACGTAGAGTAGGTTGAGATTGTCCACGATGTTCTGCAAATGCTCCTTGTAATAATCACCTTCATATACGCTGTTGCACATACCTTTTTTGAAGTTGATGGGAATGATAGGCAAAGCGCTGTAGGGCTCTTCTTCTGTCTTGCACCAGATAATGTGTGACTTCTCCAATGGCCAGTTGCAGAATGGCAACAACACATTGTCATATTCCAATCCCTTACTTTTATGGATGGTCACCATTCTCACTCCTTCAACGCTTTCTCCATGGATAGCATTGCTGTGAAGGTTGTCGTCCCATTCTTCAAGAAACTCATCTACGTCGGATACGTGCTCGTTGAGATACTCTGTCAGCGTGTCGTGGAATGCGCAGATATAAGGACTTTGCCCTTCGATACGGTCAAGCTCGAACAAGTGATAGATGGCTTCCACCAGGTCGGTGAGGGGCAAGGCATGCAGATGCGCGATGTCTTGCGTGCTTCTGAATCCCTCGGGCAGGAAATCGGAGAAAGCCGTCAAGGGGTCATTCCATTCTGACGCCAGGATGATATCTGCGTCGGTGATGTCCTTTCTGCTGAGGATGTCGATGTTCCATGCCTTGGCGAGCGCAGCCTTTGAGATGATGTCTTTCATGTCGGCCACCACGCGCAGCGCAGTGATGATGACATTCACTGCCAAAGAAGAGTCGAGTCTGAAAGCCTCGTCAGAGATGATGTTGATTTCCGGATGGTTTGCCTGGAAGTAATTGGCAGTCGCCTCTATATCTGAATTGTTTCTTGAGAGAATGGCTATATCCTTTTGCTTCACGCCGTGGGAGGTGAGCGAAGTGATGGTCTCGGCTATCCGCTCCATGATGCTTTCTTCATGTTTTGCTTCGTCCATCAGTTCCACATGCACATACCCTTCGTCGGCTTTCCCGTCAGGTATCTTCTGGATGACATCGCTATAGGCTTTCTTCATCTGTGAGGCATCGTCGCCCATCTGCTCATACAACCGCTTATATTCTATATCACTGGCGATGGTAAAGAACGTGTTGTTGAATTGCACCACCCGTCGTGTGGAGCGGTAGTTGGTGCCAAGGGGCACCTCCTTCACCATTCTTACGTCATTTTTCCACTGGCTGGTGATGTTGTTGAGCAGTCCCCAGTCGCCAGAGCGCCACCGGTAGATGCTCTGCTTCACGTCGCCCACAATAAGGTTGTGCGACGGTTGCGACATACAGTTGTCGAGCAGCACCTTGAAGTTGCTCCATTGCAATGCGCCGGTGTCTTGAAACTCGTCGATCATGATGTTCCTCAGAGTGGCACCTATTTTCTCAAAGATGAAGGGGGCGTCATCGTTGCCGATGAGGGCATGTAGCATCCCCTGGGTGTCGCTGAGCAGGAACCGGCTACTGTCGCTGTTGAAATCCCTCACCACTTTCTCGATACTCTCAAGTAGTCTGAGCTGGTTGAGGTTGTCAAGGATGAGTTGGGCCGAATTGATATGGAAATAGCATGTGCGGCGGTGATCCTCCGCCTCTGTCAGCAGGTCTATCAATTGGTCTTCGGCGAGTTGGATGATTGCTGCTCTGTGAGGAGTTTTGGGTGCCGCCCATTTGTTTTTATCCGTCAGGCAGTCTTCTACTCTGGTTCCTAACTTTTCTCCGTCAAACTCGCCGTCACGAAGTTTCCTGAAATAGTTGTAGACACCACTTTTACCATAATAAAAATCATCAATAGTGAGACCTTGGGTCAGTTCAAAAAACCGCTGGCCATAGGCTGCCATGGTCTCAAGGTTCTCGCGTTTTTTTTCTCGCAGTTGTTTGGTCAGTTGCTCGAAAAATCCTTGTTTTTTCATGGCGAGGGCGATGTCTTCACGATGAGATTTGTAGGTGTCGTCGAAAATGTTCTGTCCGAATTGCTTGACGGCACCGATGACGTTCCAGTTCTTGTCGTCTCCGATACGCTCATCGATATAGTCCATCAACCATCCTAACATCTGGTCGTTGGGCGACAGATTCTCTATCATCATGTCTACTGCGAGGTGCTCCACCTGCTTGTCATTGAGTTCCAGTCGCAAATTGGCATTCAGGTCGAGTTCACGGGCAAGGTTTTTCAGGACACGCTGAAAAAACTTGTCTATCGTCTCCACCCTGAACGAGGAGTAGTCGTGTAGGAGGCCATGCAATGCCTGCCGGGCATTGGCAGCCACCACTTCTTCACTCACTCCCAGCTCTTCGGTGATTTTCTTCATATAATTCTTCGAATCGGAAAATCTGTTGGCCAACCCATACAACTGGCTGAGGATGCGCATCTTCATCTCTTCCGTGGCCTTGTTGGTAAAGGTCACGGCGAGTGTCTCGCGATAGGCGGAGGGGTTGTTGATGAGTAGTTTGATGAATTCTACTGCCAGCGTGAATGTTTTTCCGCTTCCGGCACTGGCTTTATATACGGTTAGAGGTGCATTTATCATATTTTTTATCATATTCTTCGTTTATACTGCAAATTTACAGCATTTTTTTGCAAAGAACAAACTCTTTGTGTCACATTCTCTGACATCAGGTGTCAATTTTGTGATACAGCGGATAAGAAAAAAGAGGTTTTATTTTGCTTTTCTCATGGTTTGCTGTAAATTTGCAGTTTGAAACAGCAACGCCAGAAGTCTATGAGGCATGGTGTTTTTCATCTAATCAACAAGCAGGAAAATAAAATGGAAAAGATTACAAATTTTGACCAGCTCACGTCGCATCTCTCCCAATTAGGCAAGAGGAAACGTGTCGCTGTGGTGTGTGCTTCAGATTCCTCCACGCAAAATGCCGTGGCCAAAGCCATCCGCGAGGGTTTTGCTGAGGCAGTCTTCGTTGGCCGTAAGTCGGACGTGGAAGGCAATGAGGAGATTCAGTCCGTGGCCCAGTGGGTGGACTATATCGACATCGACGACATCGATGAGGCAGCGCGCGCTGCGGTGCGATTGGTGAGAGAAGGCAAGGCGGATATCTTGATGAAGGGACTCATCAATACCGATAACCTGCTTCGAGCCGTCCTCAACAAGGAGGCGGGCATCCTGCCGAAGGGCAATGCGCTCACACATATCACCGCCTCATATATTCCCGGCTTCCCGCGGATGCTCTTTTTCACTGATGCTGCCGTCATCCCTTATCCCACGCATGAGCAGCGTGTGGAGCAGGTGCGCTATGTGGCAAAATTGTGCCGCGACTTCGGAATTGCCGAGCCCAAGATCTCACTGATTCATTGCACGGAGAAACCCAATGGAAAATTCTTCCCCTTCACCGAGCGCTATGCCGAGATTATCAGCCAGGCGGAGGCAGGCGACTTCGGTCCCTGTGTGGTAGACGGTCCGTTGGACCTGAAGACCTCATGCTGCAAAGAGAGCCTTGACAAGAAAGGCATTCACTCCACGCTTGACGGTCAAGCTGATGCGCTGGTGTTCCCGGATATTGAGGCCGGCAACGTCTTCTATAAGACCATCACACTCTTTGCCAATGCCGAGACAGCTGGCATGCTCGCCGGCACGCTCGCCCCTGTGGTGCTGACCTCACGAAGCGACAGTCTGGCCTGCAAGTACTGCAGTCTGGCTGTGGCGGCCATCAACGCTTGACATTCCCGTTTCACCCATCCTTCCAGCATTTTTATGAGAGACCATATTGAGGTAAAAGGTGCCCGCGTCAACAACCTGAAAAACATCGACATCGACATCCCGCACGGCCAACTCGTCGTCATCGCCGGCGTGAGCGGCAGCGGCAAATCATCGCTGGCTTTCGACACGCTGTATGCCGAAGGGCAGCGGCGCTATGTGGAGAGTCTGTCGTCGTATGCAAGGCAATTTCTCGGAAGGATGAGTAAGCCCGAGTGTGACACGATCAAGGGCTTGCCGCCGGCAATTGCCATCGAGCAGCGTGTCATCAGCCGCAATCCTCGGTCCACCGTGGGCACTTCCACTGAAATCTACGAATATCTCCGACTGCTCTTTGCCCGTATAGGAAAGACCTATTCCCCTGTCAGTGGGGCAGTGGTGAAAAAGCATTCTGCCGAAGACGTCGTGGCAAAGGTGATGGAGTTTTCGAAAGGTACGCGCTTCTGCGTGATGGCTCCTCTGAGAATCCCTGAGGGCCGTACATTGGAGCGACAGCTGCAGATGGAACAGTTGCAAGGGTTTGTGCGGCTGTTTATCAAAGGCAATTTCGTGAGAATTGAAGACCTGCTCGCCGACAAGGACACCTTGGACGCCACTCATCCTCGTGACGTCTATGTGCTTATCGACCGCATGGCCGTCGACGACAGCAAGGACAGCATCTCACGACTGACAGACTCCGTAGAGACGGCGCTCTATGAGGGTGACGGCGAGTGCCGCCTCACCTTCCTTCCCTCCAATCTCTCCTATGACTTCTCCATGCGCTTCGAGGCTGATGGCATCCGCTTTGAGGAGCCCAACGACAATATGTTTTCCTTCAACTCACCGTTGGGTGCATGCCCCAAGTGTGAAGGCTATGGCAAGGTGCTCGGTATCGATGAGCGGCTTGTCGTGCCCAATACCACGCTGAGCGTCTATGACGGATGTGTGCAGTGTTGGCACGGAGAGAAGATGCGGATGTGGCAGGATGAGTTCTGCCGTCGTGCGGCAGCATACAACTTCCCAGTCTTCAAACCTTATATGGAACTGTCGCGCAAGGAGAAAGATTGGCTATGGCATGGTCTTCCCTGTGACAAAGACAAAGATATTCACGACCAGGTGTCGATAGATGCCTTCTTTGCCATGGTGAGCGAAAACCAATACAAGATACAGTATCGGGTGATGATGAGCCGCTATAAAGGCAAGACGGTGTGCCCCGAATGTCATGGCACCCGGCTGCGCAAGGAAGCCGGCTATGTGAAAATCGCCGGCATGACGGTCTCCGATCTGGTGGAGATGCCCGTGAGCAACCTGCGCAAATGGTTTGCCGAACTGTCGCTCGAAGAGCATGAGGCGCAGGTGGCCAAACGGCTGCTCACAGAAATCAACAACAGGCTACAATTCCTTGTCGACGTCGGTCTCGGATACCTGACGCTCAACCGGCAGTCGAACACTCTGAGCGGCGGTGAGAGTCAGCGAATCAATCTCACCACCTCTCTCGGCAGTTCGCTCGTAGGCTCGCTCTACATCCTCGATGAGCCGAGCATCGGACTGCATAGCCGCGACACTCATCGCCTGATTCATGTGCTACAGGAGCTGAAATCGCTGGGCAACACGGTCATTATCGTGGAGCACGACGAGGAGTTCATGCGCGCTGCCGACTATATCATCGACGTAGGCCCCGATGCCGGCAGACTGGGCGGACGTATTGTCTTCGAAGGGAAAGCCTCTGACATTGACGATGAGGCGGTGAACCGCTATCCTGAGAGTCATACCATACGCTATCTGACACATTCAGAGGAAATCGAAGTGCCCTCTTCACGCAGGCCTTGGAATATGTGGATCAGTCTGCGTGGCGCAAGGATGAACAACCTGCGCGGCATCGATGTGCGTATACCGCTCAATGTGATGACCGTGGTGACGGGGGTGAGCGGAAGCGGGAAGTCGTCGCTCATCAAAGGCATCCTTTATCCTGCACTCAAGCGGCATATGGGTGACGTGTGCGATGCGCCGGGCGAATACCTGGCATTGGAGGGCGACTGGAACAGTCTGAAGAGGGTGGAGTTTGTCGACCAGAATCCCATCGGCAAGAGCAGCCGGAGCAATCCCGCTACTTATGTGAAGGCTTATGACGCCATCCGCCAGTTGTTCGCCGAACAGCAATTGTCCAAGCAGATGGGCTTTACGCCACAATATTTCTCATTCAATGCCGACGGCGGAAGATGCGATGAATGTAAGGGAGCCGGTGTCATCACTATCGAGATGCAGTTCATGGCCGACTTGGAATTGGAGTGCGAGGCATGCCACGGACTGCGTTTCAAGCATGATATCCTTGAGGTGCGGTTTGCGGGTAAGAATATTAATGAGGTGCTCGACATGACCGTTTCCGAGGCAATAGAGTTTTTTGACGCCAATGGGCAGTCCCTCATTTCGGGGAGACTTAAACCGCTGGAGGACGTGGGACTGGGATATATCAAATTGGGACAGAGTTCGTCCACGCTCTCGGGAGGTGAGAACCAGCGCGTCAAACTTGCGTATTTCATTGGGCAGGAGCGCCAGAATCCCACATTGTTCATCTTCGACGAGCCTACCACAGGACTTCATTTCCATGATATCCGGCGCCTGCTCAGTGCCTTCGACGCGCTTATCCTTCGTGGGCACACGATTTTGATCATTGAGCACAACATGGAGGTCATCAAGTGTGCCGACCACATCATCGACCTGGGGCCGGAGGGAGGCGACAGGGGCGGCAATCTGGTTTTTGAAGGTACGCCAGAGGAGCTCGTGAAGTGCCCTGACAGTATCACGGGCAGATATCTCAAAGAAAAAATCCTTTAAAAATTTTGTGATAAGGAAAAATTGCATTACCTTTGCAGTCGGTTTGTGCGTCAGGGGTATTTATGCCTTGTTGACGGCGCCCCAAACAGAGGATTTGCCGATATGGCTCAGTTGGTAGAGCAATTCATTCGTAATGAATAGGTCCCGGGTTCGAGTCCCGGTATCGGCTCTGAAGGAGCAAGCGGAATTAGCACATCGGTAGTGCATCGGCTTCCCAAGCCGAGGAGGCGGGTTCGATTCCCGTATTCCGCTCCAACGAGAAAAGAGCGTAAAGCCAGCGACTTGCATGAGATAGTCGTTGGCTTTTTGCATTATTTTTACGGTTATGATTGAGAATGTCATCACAAGCGTGCACAACCCCAAGGTGCGGCAGCTTCTTCTGTTGCAGCAGAAGTCGAGTGAGCGTCGCAAATGCGGCCTGTTTGTCGTCGAGGGGGTGCGTGAGTTCTTTCATTGTGTGGAGAGCGGCTATCAGGCCGACACCGTTTTTGTTTGTCAGTCGCTGCTTCCAGCCTCAGAGAAGACACGTCTTGAGGCGTTGCTTTCCTCCGGGTGCCGGGTTTACGCAGTGAGTGAGGATGTGTATGCACGTATGGCTTACAGGGGATCGACGGAAGGACTGGTGGCCGAAATCAAGGAGCGCCACCTCACCCTCGACCAATTGCACCTGGGCGAGCATCCGCTCCTCGTGGTGTTGGAAAGTGTGGAAAAGCCAGGCAATCTGGGTGCTGTGCTGCGGAGTGCCGATGCTTCAGCCGTCGATGCCGTGATCGTTTGCGACCCTCTCACCGACATCCACAATCCCAATCTTATCCGCAGTTCTATTGGCGCCATATTCACAGTGCCCTGTGTCTCATGCAGTTCAGAGGAATGCATAGAGTTTCTCCATCGCAAGGATATCGCCATCCTCACAGCCCAATTGCAAGACTCCTTGCCCTATTATGACACAGACATGTGCAGGGGGGTGGCTATTGTCATGGGCACCGAGTCGACGGGACTGACCGACGTGTGGCGTGAGGCGGCCGATGCCCACATCCGCATTCCCATGCTGGGCCGGCTCGACTCCCTCAATGTGTCGGTGTCGGCAGCCATCCTGATGTTTGAGGCGGTGAGACAAAGAAACCAGTACAGGCATGGCTAACAACAGACCTTTAGTGGCCCATCTGTCGATGTTCGGGGCCTGTGCGTTCTGGGGACTGATGGCTCCACTGGGCAAGGATGCGATGACCCACGGTCTCGACGGAGTGACCATGGTGTCATTCCGCGTGTTGGGCGGTTGTGTGCTGTTTGGGCTCACCTCCCTTTTCGTCAGGCGTGAGCATGTGCCATTTCACGACGTACTCTTGTTCATTGGTGCCGCTTTGTTCGGTCTTGTCACCAATCAGTGCTGCTATACCCTCGGCCTCAGCATCACCTCTCCGATGAATGCCAGTATCGTGACCACCTCGATGCCCATTTTCGCCATGTTGCTCGCCGTCGTGATTCTCCACGAGCCTATCACGGGGAAAAAGGCGCTTGGAGTGCTGATGGGGTGTAGCGGAGCCTTGATCCTTATCCTGACCAGCGCTACCCATGGCACCGACAAGGTGGGCGATATCCGTGGCGACCTCCTCTGTCTTGGAGCCCAATTTTCTTATGCCCTCTATTTGTCGCTTTTTCAGCCTCTTATCCGGCGCTACTCCGTCTTCACGATCAACAAGTGGATGTTTCTGTGGGCGACACTCATGATCCTTCCGTTCTCATTTGGACATGTGTCGGATGTCGTGTCACATCCCATCCCGACAAAGACATGGATGGAGACCGCCTATGTGGTGTTCTTCGGCACATATTTCAGTTATATCCTCACGATGATAGGGCAGAAGACGCTGCGTCCTACGGTAGTGTCTGTCTACAATTACGTGCAGCCCATCGTCTCTGTCTCGGCAAGTCTGGCATTGGGCATCGGCTTGTTGAAACCCTCGCACATGCTGGCGGTGGTCCTCGTCTTCAGCGGTGTGTGGCTGGTGACGAAATCGAAGAGTCGGCGCGACATTGAGCGTATGAAGGAAGCGGCACGCACGCAAGCCGGTGAGGTTACCACCCGTTGAAGAGTTCAAATCCGAATTTGATGCCCGTCGAATTGTAAGACCCTCTTTTGAAGCCCGTGAAAATGCCCAGGGATACCAGTCGGGTGGTGAAACCATATCCGATTTCGAAATAATTGCTTAGTTTGCTTAGCCTCAGCGCGCTGACATACAAGCGTTCCTTCTCTATCACGTGCCCGGCATAGGGAATCCATGAGACCAGCATCATCGGCGTCTCGAAGGTCGTATTCATACGGATATAGTATTTGGAAGAGTTGTACCAGTTGCGGTGAAGCAATTCAAATTCACCGCTCCATTCATCGTTCCATCCGCCAGGCACGAAATCGTTGCGGAAATTATCGAAGTCGAGGAAATAGGTCTTCTCGTGGCTCGTGGTATAAAAACCTGTGCCCACCCTGAAGGAAAGCGTCTTCAGGCAGGGCAAGAAATGCAGATACGACGCATCAATCTCCCATTTCTCGTAATTCATCCTCGACTTGCTCAAATCGGGGATGGTGCGCTCATAGATGCAAGTCACCACAGGACCTTTCCATCCCAAGGGGCGTATGGAGGCCGTGGCATTCCACGCCGTGACTTGATAGACCGTGGGTTTGCCCACCTGCTCAAAGTCGTCGTCGTCGATAGAGGTCCAGCGGTTGAAAACCGGACCGGTCTCTATGCCCAAATAAGGGTTGAAATCATAATGTACGACCAACTCTGTCTTTGCGTGTCTGAAATAAGTGAGGTTCATCTTCTTCCAGTCTATCGTGTCGCCGTGCTCTTCTTTCAACTTGTCGACGATTGACGAGTTGGTCATTCTTTCACCGTTCTTCCAACTGAATCTCAGGTATCCGTTATTGGGCTTGTCGAAATAGAACTTGACAGGCATATTGAACATGAACTGACGGAGCTTGAAAGAATAGCCCATCTTGATTTGTCCTTCGATGCTCTTTTTGGAATCAAAGACATATCCGCCCTTGGCATTGAAACGGTAGGTGATGCCTTTTCGTTGGGAATAGCCCAGATACAGAGGATTGAGGATAGGAGACAGGCGGTAGAACCCGCGGGCATCGGTGCCGAAGGTTCCCTTGATGCGGTTGACTAAATTCTCGCCTATCATGTCCCACACAAAGTTTTTGATGAAATTTTTCTCTTTCACCACCAAAGTGTCTTTCTGGCGCGTCCTCTTGAGGGAGTCGTATTGCTCATAGATGGCCTGTTCGTCGATGGTGAGTTGTTCCGGGCGGCAGTCCTCCATATATTGCCGGGCATCGGCTACGGGCAATGTCTCGTCGGGGGGCGGCTGCATCCCGAAGATGGCATGAAAGACGGCCCGCAATTTATTGCCGAGAAAAGAGAACTTGCATTTCATTATCCATCTTTGGGGAATGAGTGAGGCGATACCTTCTTCGCCAAAGGTCATCGCCATCTCGAACGCCACCATGTCGTATTCACCTGCCAGCGTGCAGCTGATGATGCGCCCTGTGGAGATGTCGGCGATGGCGTGCCCCCTGAGGGTCTGCGTGTTCTTTACTATTGGCCGGAAATCCACACGGACGTTGTTGCCGAAGACGGACTTGACGTAATATTTGTAGAAATGCCTGTTCCGGCGGTGGAAGGGGGAGAGCAGATGGTCGGAGATGATGGTGGTGCCGTAGATTTCAGGAGTGAGATATCCGTAGAGATTGGGAATCATGGTGCGCGGACGTTTCATTGTCCCTGTCTGTGCAACAACTTCGGCGTCGCAAGGCTGGTCGTCGTGAAAGGTCAGGTCGACGATGCTCTCTCCTACGATACTTCTCCTCTTCGACCTTGCCAGCGTATACATGTGTGGCACGCAAAGGAGGGTGACATTCCGGCGGTCGGTCTTGATCTGATGCTTGAGATATGCGCGTATGCGGTAATTCTCCAAAGTGCTGTCAATGGTGCTTCGGTATCTGAATATCTGATTGACGGCAAGGGTGTCTATCATATCCTTGCCGTTGACAAATGACGGTGTTACAGACAAAATGAGCACCATCATCCATCGGATCCATCTGTTGTGCCAAAGCATGTTGCAAAAATAGTAATTTTTTTCAAAAAAACGTACATGCCGGCAACAAAACAGCGGGCAGCACCCGAGGATGCTACCCGCCTAAACTGATATGTTAATTATATCGATCGCCTCTGTGTATGAGAGCTATGTGTCAACCCAGATATTTCATCAATATTTTGGCGTTGCCACTGTCGCGAAGTTTGGCGATACTCTTCTCTCTGATCTGACGCACACGCTCGCGGGTAAGACCCAGACGGTCGCCGATTTCTTCGAGTCCCTTTTCGGGTTGGCCGATGCCGAAGCACTCACGGATGATGGTAATCTCGCGGTCTTTCAGCACTTTGTTGAGCACGGATTCCAGCTCAAGTGCCATCGACTCGTGGTCCACATAACGGTCGGTGCGGCTGTCTTCGCCACTGGGCATCACATCGAGCATACAATTGTCTTCGCCTTCCTGGAAGGGTGCGTCGATGGAAACATGATGTCCGTCTGCCATCAGGCTCTGGCCAATCTTCTCCTCATCGAGCTTGGTGGCCTCCGAAAGTTCTGACACCGACGGGTGGCGCATGTTCTCCTGCTCGAATTTGTTGATTTCATGATTGATTTTATTGAGAGATCCTACCTGGTTGAGTGGCAGGCGCACGATGCGGCTTTGCTCGGCAATGGCCTGAAGGATGCTTTGGCGAATCCACCACACAGCATAGGAAATAAATTTGAATCCACGTGTCTCGTCGAATTTCTGCGCAGCCTTGATCAAACCAATGTTTCCTTCGTCAATCAAGTCGGTAAGGGTCAGTCCTTGATGCTGATATTGCTTAGCTACTGATACGACAAAGCGTAGGTTTGCTGTCACCAATTTGTTTTTTGCGCGTTCGCCTTCGGGTCCTCCTTTCTTTATTTTCTGTGCTAGTTCTATTTCCTCGTCAATTGAAATCAATGGTGCACGACCAATTTCCACCAGATATTTGTCCAGTGCTTCGCTTGAGCGATTGGTAATGCTTTTTGAAATTTTTAGCTGTCTCATCCTGTTACCTTAAAATTTATTCTAACTACTTGAATTTCAAGTAAATAATATAATTCTCACTGAAATGCGTTGCAAAATTAATAAAAATAACGACAGGTTGGTGTTATCGTTGTATAAAATTTGCTAAAATATAGTTAAAAAGCAACGTATGTCTCTAAAAAACAGTGGAAAGAGCAAAATTTACGACATCTTCACCACACTGTCTCAGTGGCAAGGATATCGTGACATTTTATGCGTCATGCGCCATCATGACGGCTGGGTAGACGGGTCGGCGTCGGCAGCAGGTTTCAGCGGTTCGACATGGATACCCACATGAGTGCCTTCTCCGAATCTTTCTTTCAGTTTTTTCTCGATATTCGTGGCATGGTCGTGAGCCTGCTCTACGGTCAGGTTGCCAGGAACACGGATGTGCATCTCAATGGCGGTATCCTTGCCGATGCGCCTGGTCATGAGATGGTGGATGCCGCTCACTCCCTCCTCGCTTTCTGCGATGGCCATGATCTCATCTTCCACTTCAGACGGAAGGCTTGCCTCAAGCAGTTCGCTGATGGCATTGAAGATAAGACGACAAGCGATTCGGAGGATGAAAATACTCACGATGACAGCCGTGATGGGGTCGAGGACACGCCATTTCTCTCCCAAGACGATAGCGAACAAAATGCCGATAAACGTGCCGATGGATGAGAAAGAGTCGCTGCGGTGATGCCAGGCATTGGCTACAAGTATGGGCGAATGGGTCTTGCGGGCTGTCTTAAGGGTGAACCTGTAGGCCCACTCCTTGAGCAAGATGCTCATCAGGGCAGCTATCAGGGCGATATATCCTGGGCGCTCCAGCTCAAGACCCCGGAATGCCAGGACGGTGAGTCGCATGCCGCGGTAGGCAATCACAAAGCCGATGATAAGCAGCAAAATGCCCAGGATGGCCGTGGCCAGTGTCTCAAATTTGCCATGTCCGTAGTCATGCCCGCTATCCTTGGGCCTGCGTCCTATCTTGACCATGATCAGCACGATGAAGTCGGTCATCAGGTCGGACAAGGAATGCACGGCATCTGCCATGATGGCAGCAGAATGGCCCACAATACCGGCAATGAGTTTCAAGAGTGAAAGCACGATATTGACCAGTGCCCCTTGCAAGGTCACCAGATAGATTTTCCTCTCTTCTGTAGTCTCATACTTCTTCATAGACATTGGCTGTTTTTGCAAAAGTACAACGATATTTTCTATTACGCAAATTTTTTCGGAAGTTGTTGCCCCAAACACATTTTTTCTTTATAATTTTGCATTCGCGTTTTACATGAAAGAGAAAATGTCATCAGAAATGAAGAAGAAAGAGAATGTGGTCGCCGGCAGAGGCGCAAAGAGAGGAAATGTAAAGAGATCAATGATGGTGATAGTGGCCGTTATCGGTGTGGCCCTGTTGGCGTGGCTTGGATTTGTGCTCTTCGGCAACAACTACAAGTCGAATGCCATGCAGATGAAAGTCAACACTGTCGTGGCTACACGTCTGGCAAACGCCATACTCAATGATTATCAAGACAACTGGGTACGCGTGGAGACGGACCAATTGGGCAAGAACGCTGAAGGTGTGACGGTTTCGACCGACGATGCCGCCCAGGTGCTCAACTGGCGGAAAGAGTATTTCGAGAAAATCGGCGCTATGGCGGTACTCACCCAATTGTTGGGCGATGCCGACGAATGTCTCAGCAACATGCGCCTGACTCCCGCCCGCTATCGTGATACGAAAGACAACTTCAAGGCAGCATTCACCAGTCTCGAGCAATTGGTAGGGCTGACCAGTCAGCCTGGCAACTCGCTGATAGCCTTGGCCACAAAGTTGGGCGAACTCAACTCCAACATAGAGAAGAGCCTCGAACCCACTGATTTCAATTTCTGGGTATCGTTTGACGAGATAAAGAAACTCACCGACAAAATTGTCCCCCAGCTCAAAGATGCCGCCTTGGTGGATGCCGTCACTCACGAGATGAGTAAGGCTCAGAACAACGCCGTCAATCGCTTGAAGTATAAGAAACTGGGATTCAAAGAGTTGCCAAAGGGTAAGGGTGTGCTTTATCATGTGGTGGAAGCCGGAAAGGGACCTAAGCCCAAAGATGACACCAAGGTGAAACTCAACTATGAGGGCAAGTTGATGGACGGAACCGTCTTCGACAGTTCCTATCAACGTGGCCAACCAGTGACTATGCGCCCCAGCCAGACGGTGCCTGGCTTCTGGCATTCGCTCACCAATATGCCTGTAGGTTCGAAATGGGAAATCTATATTCCTTATTCTGAGGCTTATGGCAACCGCGAGGCAGGAGCTGTGAAGCCCTATTCCGACCTTTTCTTCACCATCGAAGTGCTCGGTTTCGAGGAGTAATCATCACACGACAGGGATTTTCTTAATAGCAAAAGATATGAACAACAAATACGACAAGACAAAAGGCCATATAGCCATCCTTATGGCCAATGTGATTTTCGGACTTGGTGTGCCGGTCACCAAGGCTTTGCTCGACGACTGGGTAGGACCTATGGGATATATGGCTTCGAGATGCGTGGGCGCAACCCTCCTCTTCTGGATCGTCGGCTACTTCATGCCCAAAGAGCATGTGGAGCGCCGCGACCTGATCACCATCATGGCTGGCGGACTCTTAGGATTCTTTATCTCGCAGACACTGACGGCGGAGGCGCTCAAATATACTACACCTGTCTATTTCTCGCTGATTGCCGCCCTCACACCTGTCTCCGTGATGATTTTGGCGGCTTTCTTCCTGCGTGAGACCATCACCGGTGTCAAGACGCTCGGTGTGGTTCTCGGCATTGGAGGAGCCTTGCTGATGCTTTACATGTCGTGGACCGGAAGCACGGGTGGCAGCAACGACTTGCTGGGTATTACCCTTGCGGTGCTGAGCGTACTCACATGGGCCATCTATCTGATCATCACACGCAAGGTGTCGGCAAAATACAGTTCGGTCACCCAGATGAAATATGTGTTTCTCGTCTCCACAATTGTCACTGTGCCCATTGCGCTGTTCACAGAGCCCCATCAGCGCCTTTACAGTGCCGCCTGGGAGTGGAGTGGAGTGGTGGAGATGGCCTTCATCGTCCTTCTTGCCACCGGACTCGGCTATTTCCTCATTCCCTACGCCATGAAGTTCCTCAAGGCTACCACAGTGAGTATCTATACCAACATCCAGCCAGTGGTGGCCTCGCTTGTGGCTATTGCCGTGGGGCAGGATGTCTTCACTTGGGACAAGCCTCTTGCAGGCATCATGGTCCTCTTGGGTGCTTACATTGTCACGATGCCCGAGAAAAAAGAAGAACGCGCAGTCGACGACAAGTCGTAGTGCGCGTCTCTTAGGATGCTCGTTTGATTGTCAGGGTCAATTGCCCACCAAAATAGAGGTGATGACCGTCACGTCGGTCGCTGTGAGATTTTGGTCGTAATTGACATCCCCCATGATGAGTTCAACCTCCTCGTCGGTCTTTCCCAACAGGAAGGCGACAAGCACGGAAAGGTCGGTGACATTCAAGTCACCGTCTTTGTTGACGTCACCAATCTTCCACATTGTGGTGAATTTCTTCCAGTAGCTGGCAGACGCATAGCTTAAGGCAGACTGTGCGGGCACATAGAGAGGAATCTGCTTATACGCTGTGGAAGTGAAAGCATCACTCACGAAGGTGGGAACCTTTGTCGCCCTGGAAATCACACGCTCGAGCGAAGTGCAGTCGAGGAATGCGTTCTTGCCGATGAGTGTCACGTTTTCGGGTATGACTATTTCAGTGAGCTCATAGCAGCTGGTGAACGCACAAGTGCGAATGGCCTTCAGCGATAAGGGAAGGACGACCCCAGTCAGTTTCTTACAGAGGTAGAACGCGTATTCATCGATTTGTGTCACAGTGGAAGGCACCGTGTAGCTGCCGCTATATCCTCCGGGACAGCAGATGACCTCGGTCTTGTCGTAATCGAGCAATACACCATTGTCGCTTGCCAGATATTGGCTGGCGCTGTTCACGTCGATGGAGGTGAGCAGTGTGCATCCTCTGAACGCGCCGGCACCCACCGTCTGGAGAGATGTGGGCAGACCGACTGTGGCCAACTTGGTGCAGCTCTCAAAAGCATGGGCTCCCAGTTCTTCGACACCTTCGGGCAATACCACATCGGTGAGGAGTGTACAGGTGCAGAAAGCATATTCGCCGATACTGGTGACCTGAGAGGGTATGTCAAGACCGATGAGGGCACTGCAATAATAGAAGGCATACTCGCCGATGGAAGTGACGGAAGTCGGAATGCTGACAGACTGGAGCGAACGGCAACCATAGAACATACCGTCAGTAATCTCTGTGATGCCTGAAGGGATGTTGATGGATTTCATGGCCGTGCAGGCCCTGAAGGCATTGGAGCCAATGGTCTGCACCGACGAAGGCAGAGTGATGGAGGTGATCTGATAACAGCCATAGAAAGCCGACGGCGCTATCTCTGTCACATTCTGAGACACGGTGAAATCCCCGCCTTTAGCTCCAGGGAAGGAGATGAGTTGTGTGCCTGATTTGTTGTAAAGGATGCCGTCGATACTGCTATATGCCGGATTGGCTGCGTCCACATTGATGGCGGTCAACCTGTTGCAAGAGCGGAAGGGTGCCTCGCCGAGACTGGTGACCGTGGCTGGAATGGAGACGCTCGTCAGTCTTGACGACGCGATGAACACGCCCTCTTCCACAGCGGTGACAGTATAGGTGGTGCCTTCATAGGTGACCGTGCTCGGAATCACAATATCGCCAACGTAGCCATTGTTGAATCCAATCCCTCCGCCACTTGACGAAGTGGTGCTTGAGACAACGGTGGCTTTTCCTGAGGAAAACGTGTAGTTGATGCCGTTCACCTCTACGCCGTCGGCCATCATACATGTGCTCGCCAATAGTGCCACAAATAACAATAAATGTCTTTTCATATGTCGCTTTTTTATATACGTGTTACTTATCTTACGATATACCCCATGCAAAGTTAATCATTTTTTCACCAATATCACGTTGCAATTGGCAAAAAACGAAAATAATATCTCAAACGATTTGCCATTTAATATCCATACTGCCTTTTTTCCTTCACAATTGTCAGATATTTGCTTTTTTATTCCTATATTTGTCGCATGGAAGCACGCTTGGCAACAAGGTGCGTATTCAAGATAAAAACAGTCAAAAAATAAGAGTATGAAGAGGCTTTTCGCTTGGCTGCTCACTCTCATCGGAATGACTACCGCATGTGGACAGCAGCATTATGAGAACAAGAATGTGGAAGGGTTTGACTCGCTGATAGCCGACACGAGTGTCGTGGTGCTTGACGTGAGGACGACCGAGGAGTTTGCGGAGTCGCATCTGCCCAATGCCATCAATATCGACGTCAAGCAGGAGACATTTATGGAGAAGGCCAAGGCCTTGCTGCCTGTGGACCGCACGATTGCCGTCTATTGCCGCTCAGGGAGAAGGTCTGCCCAGGCGGCAGGCCAACTGGCTGAGGAGGGATACAAATGTGTCAACCTCTTGGGTGGAATCTTAGCCTGGAAGGCTATGGGCAAGGAATGTACACCTAATTGAAAATCGTGCTGAAATCGATGGCATCAGCATAAAACTCGGCACCGCCTTTTGAGAGATGCTTGCAGTCCTGACTGAGATATTTGTGGTCTTTTGAGAACACCATCACCGTGCCGTCGGCATCACTCACCAGGTCGAGCATCTCGATATAACGGTCGCCCCATTCTGCCTTCAGCATGTCATCTATTTTGGCCAGGCCTGTCTGTAAAACGCTGCAAAATTAAGAAAAAAAAACGGATGAGCGGCCCTCTGCTGCCCCCAATTTGTTGCTATTCGCTATTATTTGGCCGATTTGTACACTCTTTCCTCGGTCTTGAAGAGGCTTTGTGCATAAAAGACGTGCCATCAGCATTACGACAAATGCTGATGGCACGTGATAGAATCAGGCTGAGGAGCCGTCTTTATGGCATTCTCATGTACCAGTTGGCACGGTCGGCCAACTTGCTGGAGATGGCATTCATTTCGGCAGCATTTTCCTCACCATGTCGCAAAGCGATACGGCTGCTGAGGAAATTGGGGTCGGACGACCGCAAGGCGAAGCGGAGCAGATCATAGTATCTGACGCCCTCGAAGGCAAACTCCAAAGCACCCTCATTGAGAATCAGTTCATTGACATAATTCTGCAGGTTGAGTGTCAGCGCATTGTCGTCGGGCACGATCTCATAGGTGTACTCCTCGCCCTCCTCTGGCTCAGGAATGGGCAACTGATAGTATTCGTTGTACGGCGTAAACCCAGAACCGCGGCTGTGAATGCCCATCGTGTTGTAATTGCGTACACCGAAGCCCATCCACTCATCGGCTCCCATCAACACATATCGTGAACTTGGGAAGTCGAACTGACTGACCCAAACTGAGTCGCTCTGAGAATAATAGGGATAGACCTCCTCCTCGAGCACAGTGTTGTTCAGACCTCTGGAGAGAATCTGGAATGCCATGCGAGGATAGCCTGCCATGTTGAGAGCCTCTGCCATACGCAGGAAGACCATCTGGCGGCGATAGATATGCACATTGCGCATCTCACGCCCGTTGCTGCGATACTTATAGATGGTCTGCATGTCGACACGTTCGCCGGTGGAGCGGTCGAAGGATGTGTTTGTATAATAGGCTTCAGACAGACGCAAGTCACCAGAGCGGTTCTCAGTCAGGTTCTTGGGACCATAATACACAGTTGAGCCATTGTTGCTGATGTTGCAATAGTCTTGGGCAAGAGAGAGCTCAAAAATCCGCTTGGAAGGCACGATGCTGACTTTGTAGTTATTGTCCTCGCGTGAGTTGAAGAGATTGACCAGCTCGCTGTAATTGCCTTCAGCGGGAATTGAGTCACAAGGAATCATGGTAATCAACTCGGTGGTGTTGCTAATGCCCGCGTTATCGTTGACATTGATATAATCCTCGCTTGTCACCCTTTGTACCCAGTTGCCATTTGGATAGTCCCAAGAAGAGGTGCCCACATCCCAATACGAACGGTCGGTGCCCGTGGGGTAGGCTAAGTTCTCGCTGTTGCGGTTTCTGATGAAGCGGTAGTAGGCGAGGGCAGCCTGTTTGTATTGCTCCACATTGCCCGAAGCACTGGCAGCCCACAGGTAGAGGTCGCCAAGGACGACATTAATGGGGAAAAAGAACAAGATGGACTGGTTGCCACGCACAGTGCCATATCCCGGGAATAGTCTGCCGTATTTCTCGGCCAGAGGCTGGAGGTCGTTAATGAAGTACTCGCAGACATCCTGGATACCATACTTGGGATACTTGTCTACACGCGAGTCGAGTTCGGTGAGGATGGGCTCTGTGACGAAATACACAGATCCGTAGTTGATGGCCAGTTGCAGATAAGTCCACGCGCGTATAGCTTTCACGGCGGCATACTCCTTCATAAAGATGTAGTTGTTGCGGTTGTCTTTCAAAGCCGTGTCAACTCTCTCAATAAAGAAATTGCAGTTGTTGATAATGGCATAGTAGTCGCGTGGGGAATTATAGACATTGTCTTCGCCGATATTGAAAGAGGCGACGTCGCGCAGGTCGCTGGTAGCGATGTTTGTCACGTCGACGAGGTCGCCTCGAAGCTCACCAAGAAGCACGGTGCGGTCGGCCACCTTTTGCAGTTTGCTGAGGATACCCATGACCGAATAGACCGTGTCGACCGCGTTGTCAAGTTTCTGGTTGTCGGCATAGATGACATAGTCAGACTCCTGATTGAAGAAATCCGAGCAGCCGCTGAAGCCGAAAACACTGCAGATAGCGCAGAGAAATATACTGATTTTTTTCATGATCTTCATTGTTTTAATGTTACACTCTTAGAGATTCACCTTCATACCTGCCACAATCGAACGGCTCTGTCCGAGACGGCCCAGGTCGATGCCTTGACCGATGACAGCATTGGTCGTGGAGAATTCAGGATCGGAACCCAGATACTTGGTGAACGTGAAAACATTGTTGGCCTGGATCCAGAATTGGAATCCCTGGAAGAACTGCGACTTGACGGGAAGGTCATAGCTGAGTGTGACGCTCTTCAGACGGAGGTAGCTGCCATCCTCTATCCAACGGTCGCTGAAGCGTGAGTTGCCCATGGGATCCTGGAAAGTGATCTTCGGGATGTCGGTCTGCTGGCCCTCTACCTGCCAGCGGCGTGTGAGGGCTGTCGTCTGGTTCATGAAGCGCTCGCCACTCTCCAACTGTTGGCGCATATAGTTGTAGACGTCGTTGCCTAATGAATAGTTGAAGCGTACGTCGAGTTTGAAGCGTTTCCAGTTGACGGTCGTGAAGATGTTGCCGTAGAAGTCAGGATTGGGGTCACCGATAATAGTGCGGTCCTTATCATTGATGACGCCGTCGTTGTTGATATCGACGAACTTGATGTCACCGGCACCGAAATAATTTCTGTCGATACCATTGCTTCCCAGGACATAGAGACCTGCCGCGGAGGCTTCTTCAGAAGTGCTGAACACACCGAGTGTCTTGTATCCGTAGAAAAGGTTGGCAGCCTCATTCACTTGCGTGCGGACTGTGGCACCATAGACCTTGTGGTCAACATACGCAGCACCGTTGGCCAACTCTTTCACGGTGTTCTTATAGTGGCCGATGCTGCCGCCTAATTGCCATGACAGGTTCTTCAGTGCAAGCACCTTGAAGTTGGCGCTGACGTCGAAGCCGGTGTTCTCAAGTTTTCCGTCGTTGGTCCAGTTGGTCTCAATACCAGAGAGGAAACCGATGGCTTGACGGTTGAGCAGATTGGAGGTAGTGCTCTTGAACAAGTTGACAGAAAGGGCGATGCGGTTGTTGAGCACGCGGGTCTCGAGTCCCAGATTGATTCTTCCTGTCGACTCCCACTGGATCTTCGTGTTGCCGATACCGTCGAGAGAAAGGGCTGAGGCAGACTGCTGATAGAGTTTGGAGCGGAAGAAACTGCGGGCCACATAGTAGTCGATGTCATCGTTTCCGGTGATTTCATATCCGGCAGTAAGGCGGAGGAAATTGATCGCCTTCACCTTCGAAAGCCAAGGCTCGTTGGTCATCACCCATGAGGCCTGCACACCAGGGAAGATACCCCAGGCGGCATCGAAGAGATTGAAATCGCCACCATCCTGTCCGAAGCGCGATGAACCTTCCACGGTAAGGTTAGCCTGGAGGAAATAGCGGTTGCGGAAGTTGTATTCTGCCTGGGCATACCATGCCAGGTTGTTCCAGTTGTCGTTGGTGCCGCCCACCTTTGAATTGGGATTACTGTTGAGATACGGAGTCTTGTCATTACCCGTGTTGTAGGCCAGCTCATTGGTGAGCGTATAGTTCTCCCAATTGATGCGCGCACCACCAAAGACATGGAGATAGTGGGCCTTGAAGCGGGCGTGCCAGTCGAGGCGTGTGTCGCTCATGACCGAATTCTGTTTGGAAGCCAGCGAGCGCACCTCATTGGTGACGAAGTTTCCGATACTGCTTACATAATAGTTAGGTGTACCATTGATAGGGATGTAGAACATCTCGTTGGTGTTGACCAGGTTGTAGCTGAAATGCTCCGACAACCAGAGATTGGGGCTGAAGGTCCACTTCGGGGTAACGGTGAGGTTGAGCATCGAGTTCTCGAAGTGGTTCTTGTTCTCTGCCTCACTATACTCATTGATGGCGGCAGGGTTGCCCAGTTGCCAGTTGTAGCTCGAGTAATTGGCCAGAGCCTCCGAAAGGTAGTCTTCCGGGTTGATGTCGAAGTGACTGTCGCTGAGGACACCTCGTCCATAGCTGTAAGGACTTACAAACGGGCTCTTCACATAGGCCAGGAAAGCCGGACTGGTGGGAGTGCCTTCATCATAGTTGGCAGGTGCTCCGTCGTTGCGCAAGTCGCGTGTGATATTGGAGAAAGAGGCATCGAAGCGCACTGAGAGACGGTCGACCACGCGGATGTCGGTGTTGAAACGGATGTTCAGACGCGACATGTCGTTGTATTTCAGAGTACTGTTGAGTTTTGAGTATCCCACGGAAAGGTTGTAGACAGCGATGTTGTCACCACCGGCCACATTAATGCCGTAGTTCTGGGTCATCGACGAGCGGTAGATTAAGTCTTTCCAGTCAGTGTTCTGATGATACTGTGTGTAATAGTAGTAGTTGGGATCCTCATTGAGGAACTTGAAACTCTGGATGGTGGTGTTGGTGCTCTTGAGCAACTCGGAAGCGTAGCTTCTGTATTGCTCGGCATCCAACGTTGAGATATACTTCGGTTCCATCACCACTCCTGCCGACACATGGGCCGTGATGCGGGTGGCCAGCGACTTACTTCTCTTGGTTTCGATGAGAATAACGCCATTGGCACCTCTTGCACCATAGAGAGCGGTTCCGTTGCGGAGCACAGTGACTTTCTCTATATCCAGGGGATTGATGTTGGAGAGCACGTCATTGTAAAATCCGTCATGGAGCAAAGTGCGCCCGTACTGCTGGTCGTAGACGACATCGTCGACCACGATGAGGGGCTGTGCGTTGGCGTTAAGAGAGTTGAGTCCCTGTATGAACATCGAACTGCCGATGCCCTGCATGCCGCTGCGGTTGATGGTATACACTTGTCCACCCAACTGGTTTTGCACTTCTTCCTTGATGTTGGCCGCATTGGTGTATTGGAAGTCGGAAGTGGTGTAGGTGTTATGAGTGTTGATCTCCGGTGCGTAGTCGGCAGCGAAGGTGGTCGGATAGAGTTGCACATCGTGCTGTGCCTCTGTGTCCTGCAGACCGATGCGTGCGGGGTTATGGTCGGGTGTCTTGAAGTAGATGGCCGTGGCAAACACCGGCACATTCACTTTGTAATAGCCATCATCGTTGGAGAGGGTACCATAGCCGTCGACACCGTCAGTGGATACAATACATCCGCTGATGGGCGCCTTGGTGGTGGCATCAATCACTCGGCCCGTCACAACGCGTGTGTCGTATTTCTTTCTTTTCTGGACGATTTCGCGAACGGTGTTTTGCGACGCATCGCCCTCCTCCTCATCCTGTGCAGAGATGCTTGACGGGAAAGCCATCATGAGTCCCATGACAATCAACAATTGACAATTGGCTTTCGACAAAATGCTTTGCCATCTGCTAAAGGATGCTATATTTTGAATTTTCATCTTCATAATTGTAACTATTAATTGTTAGGGTTATTCCACATGTGGTTTTAGGATGATGCAGTCGATACGCATCGTTCGGGTATGCGTGTTGTTGCGCAATTGCGAACTGGTCACACGGGTTTCCACTTTCAGCGTCACCTGTGGCATCTCCTCGTTCAGACCAAAGGAGCAAACAGGGAACTTGAAGTTCTCGGCAAGCAGGATGGCATCTACCACATCGGGTGTCGTGGTGACAGAAGATACAATCTCGTCTTCCTTCTCACTGCCATCCTGGTTGTGATATCCCAAGGTGCATCTCAGCACGGTGGGC
>CADBLU010000017.1 GCA_902795605.1 uncultured Prevotellaceae bacterium
GGCGCCCTCTATGATGCAGTCTTTGTAATAGCTGCGTGTGTGTTTCTTTGTTCGGTGGGTATCCTGATAGCCTGCTATGCGGCAGCGCTAGTATGTCTGCCGGTCGCCGGCCACATAGAGGGCAAGTGCCTGACCGCCGTCACGCCCCGCGGTGTTGCGCATGGTGAGGCCCTCGGCATAGAAATCTTCCGCATAGACACTCAGCGCCGGTGTCTGGTCGAATCGGAGTCCTGCAGCCATTCCAGCCTTTGAGGTGATGATGGTCTTGTCGATACCGTCACCCACCAGACTGATTCTCTTGTCGGATGGCGCTGTCTTCGAACCAATCATCACCTGCTCGGCATAGATGCCCTCATGGATGCGTATGGTTGTCTTCTCGCCAGCCGGTGCCGCATTGATGGCGGCCTGTATGGTGGTGAAATCTCCGCTGCCGTCTTGTGCCACAGTCAGTGTCTGCTGTCCATTTGCGACACCAAAACCTGTCCATATAAGCAGCAGGCATAGTATTTGTCGTCTCATATCTTTTTGATGTTTTATTAGTTTTCCCGCTCTTGTCGGATGACTTTCTCCGTTTTCCGTAGACACTGCAAATATAAGATATTTTGGCCATATAGCGAAACTTATTTCCTATCTTTAAGTAGAATAAATAGAAATCCGCTGACGCTTAGGAAAAAGAATATAAAGTTTTTCAAAAAAATATAGTTATAGACACATGCACCAAACGCATAGCCGCTATAGAAAATGCCTTTAGGCGTATTTTAGCAAGCCGCTTTTACTCCCAATCCGTCCGTTACAGGTCGAAATCTTTCTCCTTTAGCTGATAAAGTCGAAAAAACATCGTTTTTATTGTCAGGATGGTTTTTTATACTTACTTTTGTGGAAGAATTTGAAATGAAAGCGCAACGAACATCGAGGAAGTGCGTGAATATGCGTTGACACAGAAAGAGGCTACGGAGGATATGCCGCATGGATCCGATGGGTTGGTCTTCCATATAGGAGGACAGATATTCCTGCAGCCAAAACGATTGAGGGAGGAGTTAGAATGACATTGAGACAACTTATACAATCCGTCGACCCAAATGACTTTCACGACAGTGCCCTGTTTCGGCAATTGAAGGACATCAAACCGGAATATGGGGCAAACATCCGCATCAAAGTGCGTAAGAATGGCGGCACCATCAGTGTGACCAACGTGCATGTCGGTTCACTCGGCGACATCGTGGCCAGTCCCATTGATGTGGCAGACGGACTACACCTGACAGACAGTGAACTGCTGGAGGCCATTCTTGGTGAAATGGCCAATGAGGGCTTCACAGATGCAGACGCGGAGGTGTTCTGGGACGATATGACGGACTTGCAGAAGGCGAGGATTGTCAGGTGAAGCAGTACGTCGAATATGCTTGTCATGACAACTTCCCGGTTTTGTGAACTGAACCATAGAGACAGCAGAAATTATTGTTATTCAAAAGATTATTCATCAACATAATGTTTATAACCGCGTTGGTCACATTGACTTGCGCTCAAACAACAAAATCCATGGCAGAAGACAGGAAAGAGGCCGTTCCGCAGTATTATTACTCGGAAAAGGAAATGGACAAGGTCTCCGACTACATTGAGCAGCAATACGGAGAGTCTGATTTAGTGGGACACGAGATGGTCTCACCCGACATCCATTGCGACATCGTCATTGTGTCTCCAACAGAGGAGCGCCCCTATTACACCCTCGTCACAATGGGCGCCGGGGCCTATAAGATGAATGTGCCTAAAGATCTGAGCTCGTATGTATGCGACAGGGCAGAATACGTCATCTTCCTTCCCAAAGATTGGAATTTGGAGTCAGACAAGGAAGAAGACTACTGGCCTATCAGAATGCTGAAGACCATCGCTCGCCTGCCTATAAGGGCAGAAGACTGGCTTTGCGAAAGCCACGATGTCCAGTTGACTGATGATGGAATTCCTTTGGCAGAAAACACAGGATTCAATTCTTGTGTACTTATGCCGTCTATAGGAAAAAGCGGGCAAGAGGTGAAGCCGCTGAAATTGGGGTTGTTCGGCAAGAAAGTGGCCTTTTATCAACTATACCCTTTGTACCCTGAGGAATTGGCGTTCAAATTGGAACATTCTTTTGAAGAACTGATGGACAGATTGGAAGCGGAGGACAACTGGATTATCAATATTCATCGGAAGAATTACTGCAAGTGATGAAAGGGGGAAGGGAACTGAGTGATTGCACTTAGATTAGATAGAAAAATCGGAAAAAATACGAGATAAGGAATTTAGGATGGAAATACTGACAAAAGCATATTTCAGATTTGCTGTTCTGTCGCTCATCTGTCTGTCATTGACTGCATGCAGCGAAGACGATGATGAAGAAGAAAATCCTCAGAAAGCCACACGCTGGGAGTGTATCCTATTTGGCTCATATCCAGCCAACGAGGTGGTCTGCGGCAGTTTCAGCGCCGTGGATGACTATGCGCTGCAAGAAGGTGATGTGATCATTGATGCCGCGCTCTACAGACGGCTGGAGAGTGCCGAGTGGACGGACAACGACACGGAGATTGACGGCAAGCGCTACCACAGGCTCAATGCCACGGATGCCGTGAGCCATTCCGACAGCCGTGCCCAGCATTACCGCTGGACGGACACAGAATTGTGGCACTACTTTGCCTATGCCCCCATCAAATGGCGCATTCTCAAGCAGACGGGCGACAGAGCCTTGCTGCTGGCAGACCGGATGCCCGACACCTGCCCTTTCAACGACACCTACACCGACACCAGTTGGAGCACCTGCTCCTTGCGCCGATGGTTGAACAGCGAGTTCCTCAGCCGGGCTTTCGCGGATTCAGAGATGGAAGCCATCGTGGAGACAGATGTCAAAAACGCCGCTAATTATTATTTCGGCACTGACTGCGGTCCTGACACGAAAGACCGTGTGTTCATCCTCTCCGAAAGTGAGACGTTCTCGTCGCCGCTGGCCGTGGAGTACGGCTTCAGCAACAGCGACAGCGGAAGCGACCCGGCTCGCCGTTTCCGCTCGACACTCTATGCGAAGTGTCGGGGAGCCTGGTGGTCGCCAGTGGAGAGCTATCGCGGTGTCTCTTTCTGGTTCATGCGCTCCATCGGCTATACGAAGGCCAATGTCGTGTATGTCGGCGAGTCGGGCGACACATACAACCGTGGTATCGTGGTCACCTGCAACGATGCCGCCGTCCTGCCTGCCATCACCCTCGACCTCTCAAAAGCCGACTGTCAGAAAGCCGCGCCCGTCTATTCTACCGATATTCTCAAATAAGCTATGGACATCAAGACAAAGACCTACACCTGCCTCGTATGGCTGATGATACTGGGAGCTGTGACAACGGCATGCAGCAAAGACGACGACGTGGACGACAGCGCCCCCACCAGCGAGGGGCGATATACTGGCGATGCCTATCAGGACCTGAACAGCCCTTGGGTGAAGGATTCCGACAAGAAGACTCACTATACACGTTGGGATTGCATCCTGTTTGGCTCATACCCTACTAACGAGGTGGTCAGCGGCAGTTTCAGCGCCGTGGATGACTATGCGCTGGCCTCTGACGATGTGATAGCGGACGCCACACTCTACAGCCGGCTGGAGAGCGCCGAGTGGACAGACGACGACACGGAGATTGACGGCAAGCGCTATCACCGGCTCAAAGGATCGGGAGCCGTGACCTGTTTCACTGACCGTGAACAGCACTATCGATGGGCAGATCCCCATGCCTGGCACTTTTTTGCCTATACACCCATCAAATGGCGCATACTCAAAATCAGCGGCACCAAGGCTGTGCTGCTGGCTGACCGCATGCCCGACACCCATCCCTTCCACGACAAGGATGAGGATGTGAACTGGAGCGGAAGCCGTCTGCGCCAGTGGCTGAACAGTGAATTTCTCGGCCGTGCCTTTTCTGAGACAGAGCGCAAAGCCATTGTGCTGACCAGCGTGGAGAACGCGCCCAATGCCCAGTATGGCACCAACAGCGGGCCCGACACGTATGACTATGTGTTTATCCTCTCCAACAAAGAGGTGTTTGCCTCCCCGTTGGCCTCTGACTACGGCTTTTATGCCGGCAGCGGCATCGACGACCCTGCCCGCCGTTTCCGTTCCACGCTCTACGCCAAATGCCGTGGCGCCTGGTGGTCGTCGGTCACGGGCTATCGCGGCAACTCCTTCTGGTTCATGCGCACCAACGGCTACACGCCCAGCAACATCACCTACGTCTGCGACTTTGGCTATCTGTATAACCAGGGGACGGCCGTCACCTGTGACGATGCTGCCGTACTGCCGGCAATTACGGTCGATTTGGCAAAAGCTGGTTATCAGAAAGCCCAGTCTGTCGCATCCACAGACGTGAACAACTTAATAAACAGATACCGATTCAGATGAGCAGCAAAAACGATAACAGACTGGATATATCCCTTGCTCCTTTGCGAGAGAATGACAGGGAACAGTTTATCAAGGACAATCAATGGGCATTTCGATATGGCGCCCAAATTGAGTTTGGCATGCGTGATGACCGCACCGAAGAGGGGGTAGAAGTCATTTCAAGAAGCACGATTGAGCGCTGCATCGACGGTGAGAATGCCGAAGCGTACCGCATTGTACAAGATGGACGACACGTGGGCGGTGTGGTATTGAGCATTGACAAAAAAGCAGGAAAGGGTGAGTTGGAGTTGCTTTTCGTTTCACCGGATGTCCACGGCCACGGCATCGGACAGGCAGCATGGAAAGCCGTAGAGGAACTCCATCCGGAGATTCGCGTATGGGAAACCATCACACCCTATTTTGAGAAACGCAACATTCATTTCTACGTCAACCGCTGTGGGTTCCAGATTGTGGAGTTTTGGAACAAGCATTTCCATGGTCCTGCTGTGCCCGAGGAGGAGTCAGGCAACTGGAGCGAAGAAGACGAAATGTTTGTTTCCCGAAAAGTCATCCATCTAGGGTGTAAAGAATTTGGGTTAGTAAAAGGCTTCAAAAATATGCCTGAAACTCATGCAGTTAAGTGTTTGAAAAATTATTAAACATATAAACACTATTTAACTATATAAATTTCTTTATCTCATTGATTTTTAATAACTTTGTTCATTAATTTAAACCAATAAGTAAAACATTATGACATCCGAAGAAAAAGAAATCAAGAGATTGGAAAAAGAGCTCAAAAAACGCAATAAAAAGCTGGAGGCTGCAAAAGAAAAGTTGAAAGAATGCAAGAAGGAGATCAAGGAGTTGAGAGGGGGGAGCAAAAAAAAAGTGCGGACAATCGTATTGAGCGAAGAGCAAGAGCGGTTGTTGTCAAGCCTGTTAGGGGACACAAGTTCTCAGAGCTAGCCATCAGGCTTGCCACGACGATTTACACCAACGTGGGCTGCGGGTTGCGCTCCGTGGTCACGCTGCTGGAGATTATAGACGAATGCTTCAACGGTGTGTTCGAGGGCGAGCTGCCCTCACATACCGAGATATCCAACTGGGCCAAGAAAATCGGCCTTTCCACGTACCTGGATTCCGGCCAGGAGATTTCCGGCCAGGAGTATTGCGGCATCATCGACGAGAGCATCTCGGTTGGCAGCCAGAAGCTGCTGGTGACACTCGCTGCGCCGGCAAGGCCTTCCGGCCAGCCGCTGAGGCATGAGGACGTGGAGGTCTTGGGGCTGGAAGTCGCCCCCTCTTGGGACGGGGACGCTGTGGAGCAGGCGGTCGCCAGCTGCACCGGAAAGGCCGGGCACGCCCCCGAATACATCGTCAGCGACAACGGGGTGAACCTTGCCAAGGGTATCCGTCAGACGGGCATCACCCACCACCGTGACATCAGCCACTCCATAGGGCTGATACTGGAGGATGCATATAAGGGGCAGCCTGATTTTGAGGAATTTACGTCGAAACTAGGCGCAATCCGCCTGAAGTACCACCTGACGGACAACGCATACCTGCTGCCGCCCAAGCAGAGGACAATCGCGAGGTTCTTGAACCTGTTCGACTGGGTGGAATGGGCCGGGGACATGCTCAAGGCATACACATCGCTGGCTCCGGAGCAACAGGGAGCCTTCGCCTTCATGAAAGGCCACACGCCGCTGATAGAAGAGTTGACAGCTGTAATGGAATGCGTCAGGCACATTGAGCAAAGATGCAAGAGGGACGGCATATCGGCGGAGACGGCCAAACTGTGTGCATGGGCGGCGGGCAAGCTCATCACTGGCAAAGACTGCAACAGCAGGACAATTGCAATAGGGGCCAAAATCGGCACATATCTGCTAGGAGAAGCCAAGAAAATCGAGGGCAAAGGCGAGGCGCGCCACATATCGTCTGATATCATAGAGTCCACGTTCGGCTGGTGGAAGACAAGAAAGCCGACCAACAAACTCTGTGGGGTGACGGCTTCCGTGCTCAACATCGCAACTGTCGGTAAACTCTCCACAAGAGAAGGACGGATTGCGTTCGACTTCAAAGGCAGAATGGAAACCGTCAGGCTGGTGGACATCAAAGAATGGATTGACCTAAATCTGCTTGACAACTGGGCTGCCAAAAGGAAAAATGAACTGAAAAAAGTGAGTTGAAAAATGAATCGAAAACTTTACACCCTATCATCCATCCCTCCTGCGGACAAAAATGATGAATGGCAAAAGATGAACAAGAGAGCATACATACAGGAAAACAAGGACTGGCTGGTAGCCAAGTCTAAGGAGGAAGGCGTAAGGGCACTGCCCAAAGGTATCTATTACAAGGTTTTGGGTGAGGGAGACCAATCAAGTGCCCAACCAACCGCACGCAGCATCGTCACGGCACACTATACCGGCAGGACCATCAACGGAAAGCAGTTTGACAGCAGCCGTGGTGGTGTGCCCCTGGCTTACCGGCTCAGCGACCTTATTGAGGGTTGGATCATCGCCATGCAACACATGCACATCGGTGACAAGTGGGAGGTTTACATCCCTGCCGAGATGGGCTATGGGAAGTTCTCTCAGCCAGGCATCCCGGGCGGATCCACCCTGATATTTGAGATAGAGTTGTTGGGGATAGGGTGATGCCCCAACCGATTCAAAAAGATTTTTGGAAGCACTATTTGCCGGACGAAGAAATGTTACGTCCCAATTGGTAACTATTGCCGTAAAATTCAAAAAAAAGACCCTTTTTAACTCACATTTCTTTATATTGATGGAACTACTTCTTGGAATTGCAGGATTTTGTCTGCATTCGACTCGTTGAACAGCAAGTGCATGAAGTCGCGTTTCTTGTGATTCAGGTCAATCTTTTGTAGCCGTTCGGCAACGGTTGCCTTTAGCTCTTCCAAGGATGCGATACCTGTTCTTGCTTGCAAAAAGTCCAGATTGGGTTTCGTCTTTGAAAGCAAGAATATAGCGTCGTAGAAGTCGCGACCTTTCTGACGTGAGAGGATGGCGGCGAACTTCATGGCGCAGAGCACATCCAATGGCGGCACCTGAACA
>CADBLU010000018.1 GCA_902795605.1 uncultured Prevotellaceae bacterium
CGGATATTTCTTGCACGAGGCAAGGAAATCGATACAATGGTCTTCTTCCACGCCATAGACTTTTTCGGCGATGAAATGGTCTTGGCCTTTCACCTCGAACAACTGCTTGAGTTGGGCATTGTAATAACTCATGGTGTAGTCGATGACATCATCGATGTCTTCATTGCCCAGGATTTTCAAGATAAAGTATTTGTTGGCCTGTGTGTCGGATTTCTGCGTGACGCTCTGCGCCGGACTTGCCACCACCCTTGTCTCGCCGGCGACCGCCACCGCCATGAGGTCGTCGTTGCTCACGTAGGGCATCAGTTCGTCTTGCACCCTCACCATGACGAGCATCCAACTGTCATATTTCCTCGGGTCGGGAGCCGTCCATTGAGGCCTTGCCACATCCGCCGACCAGTCAACATGCCATAGCGGACGGTTGTCGGTAGCGGTCCATTGCCTTTGAGCCGCCGGAGTGGGCACATCGGGGGTGTCGGGTGTGTCGTTGTCGTGACTGGAGCCACAGCCTGCCATCATGGTGAGGCATGCTGCCAGTATCGCCGTTTTTGCCAATATCTTGATATTCATTGCCTATAGTTTTAATTTCATGTTTTGAATCAGCACCAGCCCCCCACCCCGAGGGGTGGGGAGTTTGCGTGCATTATTCTTACTCTATTACTACCTTTTTGCCATTGAGGATGTAAATGCCTTTCTTTGTGGGGCGGGCGGGGAGTTTGATACCCTGCAGGGTATACCAGCCTGTTTGCGGCAAGTGGTGGTGAGTGAAGTTGATACGTGTCGGACTGGTGGGCGTGCCCACCACGGCGTTGGTCTCATACTTGAGGATTTCGGATGTGGCAGCGATGATGTCGCCCTCGCGCTCAATAGCAAACCATATCGGGCACTGTCGGTCGCCTCCGATACTCATGTAGAAGATGCCGTTGTCGTCGAAGTCGGCCTCGCCGCACAGTTCACCGTCGGTGAATGCCAGCAGCCGGTCGCCTTCCTCCAGACTGATGCCTTCGGCGATGGCCGAGAGCGACATGTTGAAAGCCTTGTCGGCATGGGCATGGCGAGCCGGTGCGTTGTAGGTATCCTCGAAGAACAGGCTTCCCGGTTCGAAGAACGGATAGGTGAACTCACATTTCTCCTTACCCTGGTGCAAGAGCATATAGCCCTTGCCCGGCATCATGTATTTCAGGTTGCCCTGCCATTGGTAGGTCTTCTGCGCGGTGATGTGGAGCACAGCAAACTCGTCGTGGCTCTTGATGACATCACCCTCGCTTGCAAAGTCGCGGTAATCGGCGAGCGCCGTGCTGACGGGCAGGTTGACCATTGGCGTATAGCCGATATGGTTCCACCCTTCTTCCAAGGAGATGGTTCGCTGGTAATCCTGGTCGATGATGTTGCCCGCAAGTTTGATTCTTGTGCGTTTTCCCACTTTGATGCAGTAGCCACGCTGCGGGAGTATCTTGTACTTCGACAGAGAGTCGGAGAACAGCCAGTCGCCATTGGCATAAACCATAGACACATTCTCGGTGTTGTCGGTGAAGGCGTCGCCGTCCTGCCATGACATCGACCCCAGCAGTTTGGGGAAGTGCAGGTTCACGTCATCGTTATATACATTGGTAGAGAACCAGTTCCATCCCTTTTCCAATTCTATGGTCTGCACAAACTGGTTGCCGGCGTAGAGCACTATCGGCTGCTCTCTGCCCCTCACCGCCTGTGAAGTGAATTGGATGGTATCTCCACTCTCCAGCGAGAGCAGCATCTCATTTCCTGTGGAATACCGTGCCAACTTGAAATAGAGCGGAGTATGCTCAGTGGTGGCGTTGTAGATGGTGATGAAGACATGGTTGTCGCCGGTCTTTTCATCATACTCGATTTTGGCCACGCCATGGCATACGTCATTTGCGTCGAACACACCCACTTTGTCGCGTATGTCGGTGTCCACCTCATCGTTCACCATCACCCGTCCGATGAAGTTCATGTTATACTGTTTCATCTCCTCATCCACCATCCAGTAGTCGAAGTAAGGCATGGAAACGATGTTGATGGGCAGAGGCTCTGAGAGACCGTTCTCATCGGTGAGATAGATGATTTCGTCGTAGGTGCCCACATTGAGGTTTTCGTTGATTCGGAATCTGAGCGTAGCCTCTCCCCTTGGTTCTATGGTATTGGTGTAGGGCGACACGGTGAGCCACTTAGGACAGTTCTTCACCTCATAGGTGTGAGCACTTGAGCCATGATTGATGATATCCACACTGAACGAGAAACCATTCTGGGCATAGATTTCATCCTGATAACTCTTGATGGCCCATCTCAGCGGATTGCGGTCGACGAAGAAATAGGCTGTGACGGGAGATGCCATCTCATTGCCGTTGACATCGGGAATGTCGCGCACGGTGACATAGATGTTGCGCTTATTGATTTTCTCGTCGATTTCGTTGATGTTCACCAATAGTTGGTTGTCCTTGCCCACGAAACTGAAGTCGAGGTTGTGCAATTCCTCATTGGGACACACCGGTGCGCCCATCTTGGTGTCGATGTGGCTGAGCACGGTTTGCACGGATACGCTGTCGGCGAAGAGGAAGTCGCGCTTGGGCGTGGTAGTAGGCCGTCCGGTTTCCGGGTCTGTCTCATAAACGATATTGCCATGGTCTTTGTAGATTCTCTGACTGTAGGCATAAGGCTCGAGCACGATGTCGTTGTCTTTCGTCCGTTCCTGCCTGCTGAAGCCCATATAAGCGAGCAGTCCGGCCTCGTCGCCCTTCGGACTTCGGATGCTATAGTTGTTGATGAGCGTGGCAGGGAGAGCCTGTGCGAGGAAGCAGATTTCGTCGAGATTGCCCTGGAACCAGTTGCGGGTATCCTCCAACACGGCATTACCGTCAACGATTCTGCTCTTCAGGGCGGCACCCAGCATCGGGAATCCACCCGACATTCCGCCGAGCGTATCTACCGAGAAGGTGTGGCGCAGCGTCTGGTCCACATAGATGTTGCCCACATTGTGAGCGCGGTTCACCGTCATGGCATAGTGGTGCCATTTGTTGTCGCTGTAATAGCCGGGCACCTCGATGGACCTGCCATTGGAGCGGAACATCAGTTTGTCGGCATCGAAGCCGATGTAGAATCGGTTTCTTGCCCCTATCTCATCGGCATCGCCCGAACCGTTGCTGATGAGCACGCCCCTACTCTGCTGGCCGGTCTTGAACCAGAACATGAGCGTGTAGTCGAACTCGTCGCTCCGGTTGAATGCGTTCTGGCTCAGTGCCATGCCACGGTCTTCCCACTCCAGGTGCAGCGACATGCCCTCAGGCTGTGTCCAGCCCACCCCATTGCCGAGCGTGAGGTGAGCACCCTGTACCTGGTCGACGGCATGGTCGCCCACCCCGTCATTCATGGGATAGTAGTCGGCCAGTCCCATCTCATATCCCGTGAGGCGCTTGCTGCCATAGATAGACCCGATGAGGTCGCCCGTGAGCGCCCGATACCAAAGCCGTGCCTCCATCATGCGTCCGGAGTAGTATTTGCGTTTCTGCACGATGGCCTCGTTGGAGGCTCCGAAGATGATGGGTCCCACGCCGGTGTAGGCATAATCCATGTAGAAACTGCCGATACAACTGTCGTCGTTGTAGAGCATCAGTTGGCATTTACCACCATTCTCCAGACTTTCAGGCTGTTTGATGACCATTGCTACATGTCGGAAGTCGCGGATGTTGATGGCAGAGTCGGAAACGAAAGGAGTCTTGTTTCTGCCCACCACCGCTTTCAACCTCTTGTCGCCAGTTATCCACAACTGCAGTTTGTTGTCCGCCGTGCCGTGAGAGAAGAGCGGCATCTCTTTGCCGGTGTCATCAGGTTTGATCATCATGTCGACGGTGACGTCCTTGTTGGCGAAGTTGCGTCGTGCCTGGGTCTCTGCACTGCCGTCGCCGCTGAAGATCAGGCACACCTGCCGTGTAAGGTCATCGTTGTTCACCTCACCCTTCACCTCGAAGTTCACCAGGTCGTCGAGGTAGTTGTGCTCGATGGCTTCAGAGAAGTTGAACACGATGTTGTCGCCTACATCGAGTATGCCGTCGGTGGGTTCGGGCGTGCCGAAGAGTTGTGGCCGGCGGGTGTCCTTGATGCCGCTGAGCACCTTCGACGAGGAAGTGATGTAGTCACTGCCATTGCGGCAGAAGAGCACGGCACGCAGGTCGTAGGCCTTCTCCATGACCTCCAGTTCGCCATAGAACTGTGTGGTGATGTTGCCGTTCTGCGGTATCATCTCCTTCACGCCGCTGGCCAGATTGTAAAGGGAGTCGCTGGCGTAGAAGGAACAGATGTTGGTCCAGAATTCTTCGCCCCGGTCGCTCTCCTTGTACTGGAGTTCGATGTGGTCGAAATTGTGCTGGTTCTTGTCGAAGCCGTCGATGACCACGGGGATATGATAACCATATTTGTCGTGCGGTGCATCGGTGTTCATCACCCATTTGTCGCCCGGCGAGGAGATATTGATGGTGCCTGCGGTATGGAGGAAATGCACATCGAAGGCGACATCATCAAACACGGTGGGGTCGCCGCTCGACTTCAGGCGCAGTTTCAGTCCTTCATAGTCGAAGCCATCACCGGCACGCACCTCGAGCGTCTTCTCGGTCACCTGTCCGGGGAGAATGCTGATGTCTGTCCCGGAGAAAGTCACGGGGAATCCATCCACCGTAATCTTGGCACCGTAGGGATTTGACTCATCGAGGAGCGCGAGGTTCAGCAACGGATAGGCACTTGCCGGCTCCTCGCTGTCGTTGGTCATATAGACCTTGAAGCGGGCGGGTTCTCCATAAGGCACGCCACTGACGCTCTGCTTGTCGAGCCGGATGACAGGTTTTTCTATCTGCTTGGTACGTTGGTCGAGCACTTCACCGATTTTGTAGAACTTGGTGATGCGCTGTCCCTCGTAAGGACGGCAAGTGGCGCCGCCCCGTGTGCGATAGACGAAACTGCTGGAACGCTTGAAGTTGCTGGTCTTGAAATAGCGGCTGATATAGTTGTTGTCGTAGGAGACGTTGTCGTAGAAAGCCTCTGAGGTGAACACGTCCATCTCGTTGTCGGCCACATCCTCCACGCTGACTGTCTTGACTCGGTAGAGGTCGAAATTCAGATGGCTTTTCACGTCCATCGAGATATTGAAACGCTCACTGCGGCTCCAAGAACGGTCTTTTTCGAAGGTAGGCCGGTTATCCAGAGAGATGGCGGGTTGGAAGTTCACCTCCAGGCTGCTTCCCACAGCGTGGACTGTCACGTTGTTGCCTCTTCCTTCGTATGCTTCAGACAAATTTCCGGTGATTCTGCTCAGTTGGGCGATATACTTCGCCACCATCGTACCGAATCCCGTGACCATCCCATATTCGAGGACGCCCATGATTCCTCCATCCACTCCATTGATGAAGAAGTTGTCGTACACGTCTGTCACAAATGGTATGTGGAGGTCGTAACTGTAGTCATACTCCGAATTGAACTCCTCTCCATAACTCATTCCCACTCCACCGTCGACGTCGAAGTTTTTCACCAAGTCGTTTGCCGACAGTTTGTCTTTCTCGTTCTTGGCGAGCATCGCCACCCATGTGAGCAAAGTCTGGTTGAGTTCAAACACCGAGTCTCTCAACATGGTGTCGCTATAGTTATTCGGAAGTATAATGCGGTAGTTCATCCCCTGACGTTCTTCCGACTCACTGGTGTAGCATACATATTCATCAACCATTTCCCCATCGGAATTCTCCACTTTCTGGGTGTTCATGATGGCGAAATTGTCGTCATCCTCGCTCACGAGCGAGAGATAGACAGGTTTTCCAGTCCTGTTGGCAGCGTTCTGCGCCTCGGCCTGAGTGCCGGTGAACATGAGCGACCTGCACTGGTTGATGATGGCAGGCAGGGTGATATTGATGATGTGGTCCTGACTATGGACAAAGGTCGACTCGAACTTCGTTCCCATCGTCACCGACTCGTCTCTCACCAGATGATACAGTCCGCCGTCGGCATCATATCCTTTGGCGATTTCAACCACACGTCCGGCAGCCACTGCACCGCCCATCTGCACGAAGAAATCGTCGGGGATGGCACGAATCGTGGTAGCAGGTTTAGCCACCATGCTCTGCTGTATGCCGATGAACACGTCGGCCTGGGCGCCCACCATCTTCCAGTCGCCGCTGGTAGAGATGTCGTTGCTGGCCTTGATGGTGTAAGAGAAAGCCCTTCTGCCATGTCCGTTCGCCACGAGGTCGAGTGAGGTTTCAAAATCATTCTGCGCCAGGTTGATGACTCCTGCCACGCCGCCAGCGCCACCCAGGGCAGCCACCACTCCGGTGAAGGAGTTGATCTGTGTGCCTGTGGCGAATCGGATGGCCGTACCTAATTTCCAATTCAAATCTACCGTGTAACTGTATTTCAGGGTAGAGCCTTTACCCAACGTAGCGCTTGAACCGCCTCCCGGAGGGTCGCGGAGGATGTCTACGAGTATGGGATGGCCCACGCTGATGATATCCTGTGCTCCCGGCAACTCATAGATGTTGAGCACAAAGGCATTGAGCGGTTCCGCCTCGTGGGTGGAGCCGTCGAGCGAGAGCGACATGGTGACTGTGCGCAGCGCATTCTCGCCTGTGAGCAGGTAGGGCACCTGAGCCGCAGTAATGGGTATGGTGGCCTCTCCGTTTTCGTCAAGTTCTACCGTCTCCTGGTGTGTGGCGCTCACCATACCGTTGTGGATATTCACCTTTCCACCGTGCAGGTGCACCACGTCTACGGTGTCGCTTGCCGAGTTGTTGTTCCAGAAATAGCGCTCCACCGCAGAGAGTTGGAAAGGATACTGGTGTTCGATGCTGAACACGGGATAACCGAAAGTATACGCCACCTTCTTTCCTGCTGTGCCCGATTCATCCTTTTTCACCTCATAGGCCAATGGCACGGTGGCTTTGGAGCCATCCACGTTGCGGGCGGCGTAGAACTGGTCGCCGAAGAATCCGAAATTGTTGAAGCCCAATTGTTTGTAGGTGAGTTCCACGGGAGCGTGCCAGATGCAGTTGTAGATGGCGTTGTATTCCACCGTCACCTGATGCACCTCTTTGCCGCCATGGGTGACAAACGTGTCGGCTATCTCCTCCGTGTGGAGGGTGAGTGCGTTGGTGAGGTCGATGACGTCGCCCACCTTACCATCCTGGAAGAGTGTGGAATAGCCGGTGGCATAGATTTGCTGTACCTTCCATTTCACGGGCGGCAGTTTCACGTTGAATTCACCGGTGCGCGGGTCGGGATAGATAAAGATGTTGTTGCGCGTGGTGGTCATTGCCGTCTGGTAAGTGTATTGGTCGTGCGACTTGTGCTGGAACACGGTATCCAACCGTTCCTTCAGCGGGTCGAGGTTGTCGTAGACCAGACGCGACCTATTGTCGCCCTCGAGAGCCATCACGATGTAGATAGAGTCGCCCAAGTTGTTGGTAGAGAGGCTGTTGTCGAGCGGGAGCGACCCTTGGTCGTTGCCACCCACCACACGTCCGATGAGTTTTACGCTCGTCTCGTCATAGAAAATGATACTGCTCACATCACCGTGGAAGTCGATGCCGTTGACACGTCCGTCTTCGCCTTTAAACCAGCCGCCCTGCCAGAATTGGTGACCATCGAGCAAGGCCTGTATTTTGTTGTTGCCTTTGTTGACATAGAAACTGAACTTTCCTTCCGAGTCGGTCTGCAAATCATTGCCTGAGGAAGTGCGCACGCGGTGATGATTGACCTCGAAATGCACGCCAGGCACAGGGATGGTGGTGCCGCTGTACAACACCTTTCCGGTGAACTTGTAGCCCGAGATGACGATGAAGTCGGGCACCAGGGTGTAGTTGCTCTTGGCATTGAACTCCACCTCAAAACTCTCCTTTCCTTCCTCCAACTCTATGCCCGCCGCATCCTGTGCGGGGGTGACAAGGTAGGAGATGGCCTGCTGGTCTTGATAGCCCAGCATGTCTTTCTCGTAATGGCCGGAGTCGTCGGTGATGGCGGCAGTCTCCACGCTACCGCCCCGTATCACCACCCTGACACCCGGCACACCTGTGCCGTCGGCATAACGTATGAAGCCCTCCACCTTTCCGGTATGCATGCAGGAGCCCTCCACGATTTCGCTCTCATTATAGATGGTGCCCTCGCAGTCGGTGGCAGAGCGCACCATGTATTCATAGTCGACGATGGGCGACACCGTGGTGTCTTCATAGCCCAAGTCTTCTACATTGGGTGCCACGATGTCCCATTTGCTCTGGCCTTTCGGGCGCCGCAGCACCTGGAAGTAGTCTATCGCTCCTCCCTCTATCTCCCAGGTGAGCATCACGCTGCTCTGGCGTGTTTCCGCCATCAGCGTATTCTCCTTTATACGCCCGTTGGGGCTGAAATAGAGGTTTTCTGTAGCCACGAGCGACTCAGCGTTTTCGTCATCACGACTTTCGTCAACGACGGGCGAGAAGCCCGGGAAATCTTCCACGGCCTGCCACTGCCTTCCCAGCACGCTGAGTTGCTCATCGAGCGTGGCTGGCAGCACGTTGAAGATACTGTGGTATTCACTGGTGTCGGTTGCCTTGGGCAGCACATAAAATGTTTCCAGCCTTTCCTTATCGATGTCGACAACTCCCGACAGTCCGCCAGAGGGAGTGCCTCCGATATAAGGATGGGCAGGTGCGAAGACACAGTTGGAGTAGACCACATCCTTGCTCTTCGTGGGATAGAGCGCCTGGTAGATGTAACCACTGAAATTAGAATCGCTACGGTTGATGTTTCCGGCGAAGAGGCAGTTGGTGAAACGTATGTTAGTGCCTATACCGATGAAGCCTCCAAGGTAGGTGCTGCCGTGGTTGGGGAAAGAATAGTCGGCACGGCAGTTTTCGAACTCTATGTTCTCGCCTTTCTCCACGAAGCCACCCGTGCGGGTGGTGAACCGCGCCACTCCCGTAAGCCACACATTCCTGAAGATGGCCCCTTCGGAGAAGCGGAAAGGAGCAACGGTCAACTGATTCAGTATCAGTTTGTGTCCGTTGCCGTCGAAGACACCGGTGAATGGGATGTTTTGGTTCAGTCCCGCATATCCCAGGGAATCGACAATCTCCACATCGGCGGTCAGGATAGCATACACTGTTTTGCCCTCGTTTACTTTTTTGGCAAACTCCTTCCAGTCTTTCGGTGTCCCGATGTTCATCCTTGTGAGGAAGGGCGACAGCGGAGAGGCTTTCGGACTGGTGACGATGAGTATCTCGTAATTGACGCAAGAGCGCGGCAGGTTGATGTTTTTCTTCTTCTGCTGTATTTCGGAAGGTGTGAGTACCACCACCATCGTGTCGACCAGCGTACCGTCTACCCTTCTCATCCTGACCAACAGTTTCATTTCTGCCCGTTCGTCCCAAACAAACATGACGCTGTCGCTCTGTGTGTAGTCCCAAGTCACCTGGAGGGTGTGCTTCTCGTCGTCGACGATGACGCCCTTGGCATCCTTGGCGGTAAGGAGGCACATCTGCAGGTCTTTCAAGGAGTCGGTGGCAAATACTGGATTGCCATACCATCCCCACAGCGCGGTGGCAGAGCGTCGCATTCGATAGACAGGCTGCAACATGCCATTGGAGTCGAAGTCGCTCTTCTGCAAGGCTTCAAGGATGGTGCTGTCGTTGAGGGTATAGAGCGAGTCGCCCACGGTGAACAACTCCACATCGATGTCCTTGAAGTTTTCCTCCTGTCCGTTGAGCGAGCGCTGCACCTGGAAATTGTCAGGGTCGAAAAGGTCTTCCCTATTGGGATGGTCGACATGCCAGTCGAGCCGCACCGTAGGCGTGGTATGGTCATAGAGCGGAGTGGTTTCCAACCCTAAAGGCGCATGGAGGGTAGGCACATCGTAGAAGTCGCTCATCTGCCCCTCTACCAGCGACTTGGCCTTTTTCTGCTCATCCCAGGCCCAA
>CADBLU010000019.1 GCA_902795605.1 uncultured Prevotellaceae bacterium
AATAAATCGAAGGGTCATGAATGAACTCTTTATGCTGGCTAAGAATGCAGCGTAATATCATACATGAAAATTTAACGAACTATTGTTAACATTTTCCCATATTTTTATTTGGAGGTAATGATATTTTTTGTATATTTGCAACGTGGGAGCGACATGACGGAAAACCACTGAAAGCAGGATACGAACTTGCAAAACCGAAGAGGCTGCAGATTATTTCTGTGGCCTCCCGTGATTTTAGTCAGGAGCCTGTCGCTTTTTATCTGAGGGTCTGTCGATTTTTCTCATTACATTATTAATAAACCAAAAAATGCCGCTGAGAAAATAAATGAGCAAAACTTGCACTCGTTTCATTTTTTTTGTGTAAGTTTGCAGCAAACAAACGAATAACTAATTAGGTATTATGAAAACAAATTATGAAATCCGTTATGCGGCCCATCCTGAGGACGCAAAAAGTTATGACACCAAGCGCATTCGCCGCGACTTCCTCATCGAGCGTGTCTTCGCTGCCGACGAGGTGAACATGGTCTACTCTATGTATGATCGTATGGTGGTGGGTGGCGCTATGCCAGTGGCCGAAGAACTGAAACTTGAGGCTATCGACCCGCTCAAGGCTCCCTATTTCACCACACGGCGTGAGATAGGCATCTTCAATGTGGGCGGTGCCGGTTGCGTGAAAGTGGGCGACGAGGTCTTTGAACTCGACTACAAGGAGGCCCTCTATATCGGCCGTGGCGACAGGGATGTCATCTTCTGCTCAAAGGATGCCGACAAACCGGCCAAGTTCTATTTCAACTCGTGCACTGCTCATAAGGAGTATCCGTGCAAGAAAATCACCAAGGCCGACGCCGTGGTGGCACACATGGGAAGTCTGGAGATGAGCAACGAGCGCGACATCAACAAGATGATTGTCAACCAAGTGCTCCCCACCTGCCAGTTGCAGATGGGTATGACTGAGCTGGCCACCGGCAGCGTGTGGAACACGATGCCCGCCCATGTGCACAGCCGCCGTATGGAGGCATATTTCTATTTTGAGGTGCCCGAGGATCAGGCTGTCTGCCACTTTATGGGTGAGGTCGACGAGACCCGTCACATCTGGATGCGCGGCGACCAGGCCGTCCTCTCGCCAGAATGGAGCATTCACAGCGCCGCCGCCACTCACAACTATACCTTCATCTGGGGTATGGGTGGTGAGAATCTCGACTACGGCGACCAGGACTTCTCGCTGATCACTGACTTGAAGTAAAGTTAGGAGTTTAGATAGTTAGGAGTTTAGATAGTTAGGAGTTTAGGAGTCTCACAAATTAACAATCAAATAATAACCAATAACAACCCAATATCATTTATGGCAAATCCATTTTCACTTGAAGGAAAGAATGCCTGGATCACTGGTGCTTCCTACGGCATCGGTTTCAACATCGCCAAGGCTTTCGTGGCTGCAGGAGCCAAAACCATTATTTTCAATGACATCAATGAGGCTGCCTTGGAGCGCGGACTCAATAACTACAAGGAAGCTGGCATCGAGAACGTGAAAGGCTACGTGTGCGATGTCACCAAGGAAGATGACGTGAAGGCTCTCGTGGCAAGAATCCATGAGGATGTGGGCCAGATTGACATCCTTGTCAACAATGCCGGCATCATCAAGCGCATCCCCATGCATGAGATGAAGCGTGCAGAATTTCAGCAGGTCATCGATATCGACCTCGTGGGACCGTTTATCTGCTCATCGGCCGTGCTGCCAGAGATGATGGAGCGCCGCGAAGGAAAGATTATCAATATCTGCTCGATGATGAGCGAGCTCGGTCGCGAGACCGTGTCGGCCTATGCCGCAGCCAAGGGTGGCCTGAAGATGCTCACACGCAACATCTGCTCGGAGTATGGTGGGTACAACATCCAGTGCAACGGCATCGGACCGGGTTATATCGCCACCCCGCAGACAGCTCCGCTGCGCGAGCGTCAGCCCGACGGCTCACGCCATCCCTTCGATTCATTCATCTGCGCCAAGACACCGGCAGGCAGATGGCTCGAGCCTGAGGAACTGGGTGGCCCCGCTGTCTTCCTCGCCTCGCATGCCTCCGACGCTGTCAACGGCCATGTGCTCTATGTCGATGGCGGTATCCTCGCCTATATCGGCAAACAGCCATAAGAAGGCACACATCGTCTCGATGAGACATAAAAACAAAGAAAGGCAACTCAGTGAATTGCCTTTCTTTGTTTTTGAAGTTTCTTTACAGATTATCCAATAGCGTCAGCCAACTCGGCGCCAGCCTTGAACTTGGCAATCTTCTTCTCTGCAATCTGGATCTTTTTGCCAGTGCTGGGGTTGACACCCTCGCGGGCAGCACGTTTGCCTACACTGAATGTGCCGAAGCCGATGAGTGCGACTTTGTCGTCGGCTTTGAGAGCCTCTTTGATAGCCTCAAGAGCAGCCTCAAGAGCTTTCTTTGAGTCAACCTTGGTCAGACCGGACTTCTCTGCAATTTTCTCGATTAATTCTGTCTTATTCATAACTGATAGTTTAATGAAGGTGAATAATTTGAATGTGATGTCATGATTTTTCGGCAAATATAGAAGAATCATTTCATAAATCAAACAAAAAAATGAAAAAAGTGTGGAAAAACATGATTTTTCTTATGTAGTGGGCTGATTTAATGCGGTATAACGGATATTTTTCGTAATTTTGCATTCGTTTTCAACCAACATTGATTCCAACAAATGCGCAGCATACCTACCATTACCAAAAACCTGCTGATAATAAACATATTGGCATTCTTGGCCTATTTTGTGCTTAGTTATCGCCAGATAGACCTCAACGATATCCTCGGCCTGCACTTCTTCATGGCCTCCGATTTCCACATCTACCAGTTGTTCACCTATATGTTCATGCATGGCGGATGGGAACACCTCTTCCTTAATATGTTTGCCCTATGGATGTTCGGCTGTGTGATGGAACGGGTTTGGGGACCGAAGAAGTTCCTTTTTTATTACATTTTCTGCGGCGTTGGCGCCGGTATCGTACAGGAAATATCGCAGTATGTCAACTACTCGATAGAGGGATTGTCGGCCTATGATGCCGTGGTGATGGGCGAAGGTGTGAAAGTGTCGGTGGGCACTTATCTCAACCTCTGGACGACGGTGGGTGCCTCGGGTGCCATCTATGCCATCCTCCTTGCCTTCGGCATGACTTTCCCTGAGGAGCGCATCTTCCTCTTCCCGCTGCCTGTCCCCATCAAGGCCAAATGGTTCGTCATGGGCTATGTGGCCATCGAACTCATCTCTGCCTTGACCCTCTCGGGCGACAAAGTGGCCCATTTCGCACACTTAGGCGGTATGCTCTTCGGCTTCTTCCTCATCAGATACTGGGAGCACCATCCCGACTCCGTCTATGGCCGTAACAACGGCCGTCAGTTCTTTGACCGCATGCGGAGCAGTTGGGAAACCCGCAAGCGCAAGAAAGTAGACCCCAATGAGGACATCACCCACAAGAGCGACTGGGATTACAATTCCGACAAGAAGGCGGTGGAAGAGCGAGTCGACGAGATTCTCGACAAAATCCGTAAGAATGGTTATGGCAGTCTGACGGAAGAGGAGAAGAAATTCCTCTTCGACAGTAGCAACAAGCATAGAAGATGAGGTTTTTCAGCATTTTCAGAACCATCACTCTTCGCATTATCGCCATGGTCAACATCATCGCCGTACTGGTGATGTGGCTGTGTGCCTATATCGGGCATGTCACTCCGGAGCGTTTGCCATTAGGCGAGGTCCTTGCCTTGGCTTTCCCTGCTCCCCTGATAGTCAACCTGCTGTTTCTGCTCTTCTGGCTCTTCTTCCATAGACGATATGCCCTCATCCCTATTGTGGGCATGCTCGTCTGCTGGCAGGCCATCTGGGACTATTGTCCATGGCATTTCCGGCAGGAAGTGCCCGAGGGCGCCATCAAGGTGATGTCGTATAATGTGTGCAACTTTGTGGGACCTGACTATGACAAGTCGAAGGCGCTCGGTGTGGCGGAGCATATCTGCGAGAGCGGTGCCGACATCGTCTGTCTGCAGGAGACAGGGGCTCTGAGGCTCTCACTCAAGAAGAAGGTAGAGGAGCGGCTGTCGCAGGAATATGCCCACGGTGGACGCCTGATGAAGAAAGACGGCGAGGAGGTGTCGATCTACACCCGATATCCCGTCCTGTGGTGCAAAGAACTGCCGATTGACAAGATGAAGAACCAAAGCGCGGTGTTCTGCCTCGACGTCAAGGGCACGCAGGTGCTCGTCTACAACTGCCATCTGCAGAGTATCGGCTTCGACAAAGAAGACAAGGATGAACTGAGGGGTGGGAATTTGAAAAACATCGATGAGCGCTCCCTCATCTCCAAAATGCGCGCGTCGGCTCCGCTGCGTGCCCGTCAGGCCGACTTCATCGCGAAAGAACTTAAAGCCAACGAGGGAAAGGCGGTCATCCTGTGCGGCGACTTCAACTGTTCGCCCACCTGCTATGCACACACCACCATCTGCCATCTGCTCACCGACTGCTACAAGGCATCGGGCCGTGGACTGGGATTTACCTACAATAATGGGGAGACTTATGCCCGCATCGACAACATCTTTTGCTCGAAAGACTTTGAATGTTATGGATGCGAAGTGGATACAGAAATCGACGTTTCCGACCATTATCCTGTCGTCTGCTGGGTAAAAATGCCGACAAAACCCTAAAAAATGAATAAAATAAGGATAGAAATTTTCCCAAAAGTGAAAAAATCACTATCTTTGCACGCTATATTCGTAAATAGGCGAAAGACAATAAATTAAATAACATCACACAGAAATGCAAAACAAAGGAATTGTAATTGTCACAGCGGTCTTGTTGACCCTGGCAAGTATCTTCTATTTGTCGTTCTCTGCAGCCTCGAGCTATTTCGACAAGAAAGCCGCAGAGATCGAGGATCCCATAGCCCAGCAGGACTATAAGGACTCCGTGAAATACCTGGGTATCTACTCCTATCAGAAGTGTCTGGAAACACAGGTGGGACTCGGACTTGACCTGAAGGGCGGTATGAACGTGATCCTCGAGGTATCGGTACCCGACTTGGTGGAGAATCTCGCAGGCTTCAAGAAAGACGCTGCTTTCGTCAAGACGATGAAGGCCGCCAGGGCTGAAGAGGAAACCACTCAGGGAGATTTTATCTCATTGTTTATCAAGCACTATCGCGCCAACGCTCCCGGCCATACCCTCGCAGAGGTGTTCGCCACACAGCAGTTGCCCGAAGTGAAAACCAATAGCTCCGACAGCGAGGTGGAGAAAATCCTCCGTGAGAAACTCTCGGAGACCGTGGCCGACGCCAAGAACGTCATCACCAACCGTATCGACCAGTTTGGTGTGGTGCAGCCCAACATCCAGATGCTGGAGGGCCAGGAAGGCCGCATCATGGTGGAAATGCCGGGTGTGAAAGACCCCGAGCGTATGCGCAAACTCCTTCAGGGAAGTGCCAACCTCGAGTTCTGGGAGACCTATACCTCACAGGAAATCGCCCCCTACATCCAGCAGCTCGACAGCCGTCTGGCAAGTGGCGAGACCGGTGAGGCCGCTGAGGATAGCACTGCCACCGCCGCTCCTGCAGAGGAGAAGGGTCTGGTGCTGGGTGAGACGAAGCCCGACAGCGCCAAGGTGGCTGCCGAGGACAACAGCAAGAAGGCCGCAGAGGCCGCTGCTGCCGAGCACCCGCTGCTCTCCAAGCTCATGCTCAGTGGCGACCAGTTCTGCGTGGTGGGTATGGCCAACATGGCCGACACCGCCGCCATCAATGTCTATCTCCAGTCTGAGTTGGCCAAGACTGTCCTGCCCTCCGACGTGAAGTTGGTGTGGAGCGCCAAGCCCTCTGACCGTATTGCCAACAACAAGCGTATCTTTGAGCTCTACTGCCTGCGCAAGACCGGCAGCGGCGACCGTGCACCGCTTGAGGGCGATGTCATCGAGAGCGCCAAGGACGATTTCGACCATTTCACCGGCCGTCCTGTCGTCACCATGCAAATGAATGAGGATGGCGCGCGCGAGTGGGCTAACCTTACCAAGAAGAATATCGGCAAGCCTGTGGCTATCGTGCTCGACAACCTTGTCTACAGTGCTCCTAACGTGAACCAGGAAATCACCGGCGGCAACTCGCAGATCAGCGGTAGCTTCACCGTGGAGGATACCAAAGACTTGGCCAACACCCTCAAGTCGGGTCGTATGAAGGCACCTGTGCGCATCGTACAGGAAGAGGTGGTGGGACCGTCGCTCGGTGCACAGTCCATCAAGCAGGGTATCATCTCGTTTATCGTAGCCTTCATCGTGCTGATGATCTACATGATCCTCATGTATGGATTCATCCCCGGCATGGTGGCCAACTGCGCCCTGATTCTCAACCTCTTCTTCACTATGGGCATCATGGCGTCGTTCCAGTCGGCGCTCACCATGCCTGGTATCGCAGGTATCGTGCTCACCCTCGGTATGGCTGTCGACGCCAACGTGCTTATCTATGAGCGTACCAAGGAAGAGCTCCGCGCCGGAAAGAATGTGAGACAGGCACTCGCGGCAGGTTACAAGAACGCCTTCTCGGCCATCTTCGACTCCAACCTCACCTCTATTATTACCGGTGTGATTCTCGCTGTCATCGGAACAGGTCCTGTCAAGGGCTTCGCAGTCACCCTCATCATCGGTATCTGCTGCTCCTTCTTCACTGCCGTGTTCCTCACACGTATCGTCTATGAGAACCGCATGAGCAAGGACAAGTGGCTCGGCCTCACTTTCGACACTCCGCTTTCCCGCAACTTCATGCAGGGCAAGCACTACAACTTCATGGGTGCCTACAGAAGGTCGTACGTCATCTGGGGTATCCTCGCCCTCGTCTTCATCGGATTCTTCGCTATCCGTGGACTCAGCAAGAGTATCGATTTCACCGGCGGTCGCAACTATATCGTGGCCCTCGACAAGCAGGTGCAGGTGGAGGATGTCCGTAAGGCCCTCGACGGTGTGTTCACCAACACCATCGGCAACAATGCCGGCAAGGCTGCCAACACTAGCGTCATCGCTATCGGTACCGACGGCAAGACCATCCGTGTGTCGACCAACTGGAATATCGAGTCCAACAGTCCCACCGTGGATGATGAGGCAGAGACCAAGCTCTTCGAGGCTCTCAGGAAAGCCAATATCGTGACACAGCAGAACGTAGACGACTTCAAGAACCCCGACGTGCGTGAGGGTGGTTCCATCATCAGCAGCACCAAGGTGGGCCCGTCGATTGCCCGCGATGTGACCAACAAAGCCATCATCAGTGTGATCGTCGCCTTGATCGCCATCTTCCTCTACATCCTGCTCCGCTTCCGCAACGTGGCCTTCTCCGTGGGTTCCATCGTGGCTCTGGCCTTCGATACCCTCATCGTGGTGGGCTTCTTCTCGGCACTCTGGGGCATCGTTCCCTTCTCGCTCGAGATCGACCAGACGTTTATCGGTGCTATTCTTACCGTTATCGGTTACTCCATCAACGACAAGGTGGTGGTCTTCGACCGTGTGCGTGAGAATCTCAGCCTCTATAAGAAACGTGAGCTGCAGACGCTTTTCAACGACTCGCTCAACCAGACGCTCGCACGTACGATCAACACCTCTGTGTCGACCCTCATCGTGCTGCTCTGTATCTTCATCTTCGGCGGTGCCAGCATCCGCAGTTTCTCCTTCGCTATGATCCTCGGTGTCATCTTCGGTACGCTCTCCTCTATCTTCATCGCTGCTCCTACGGCCTACCTGACCATGGGACGCAAGATCAAAGAGTCTGCTGAAGAAGGCGAAGTGGTGAAAGCTTAAGTAAATAGTATACCTTCTCACACAACGATAAGTTCCCCGCGGGCCTCCGTGCTTGTGGGGAACTTTCTTTACCTTATTATATAATCATGATGACAAGCACAGCAATCTATACCCTCACCTCTCCACTTCACGACCCAGCAGTCGTGGAAAAAGCCACGGAAGCCTTCCTCGGACAACTCGGCACCGACCTGACGGTCAGGGGCGACGACTTCTCCGACTATGGCCAGTGGCCCCTTAGCATCATCTTTGTGCGTACCGGCGGCACTGAGGGCCTCTTCCGCCGTCAACTGCGACAACTCAAAGGCAAGAGTCCGCACCCTTTCTACCTCCTGGCATCAGGTGAGAGCAATTCGCTGGCCGCCTCGATGGAGATCCTCTCCTTCCTCAGACAGGAAGGACTCGAGGGAGAAATCCTCCATGGCAGCAGCGAGCGCCTCCGTCAGCGCATCACCCTGCTCTCAAAGGTGGCCGAGGCACGCCGGTCGCTCGCCGGCACCCACATGGGACTCATCGGTTCGCCTTCGTCGTGGCTCATTGCCAGCGACTTCAGTTGTGTGGCCATCGAGGAGCAGTTGGGCATCACTATCAGCGACATCCCGTTGGCCGAACTGGTGGAGACCATCAAGGAGACACCTATGCCGGCCCCTGAACTCACTTCTCCGCAAGAAGTGGTGGCCAAGGCGCTGCCTCAAGCATGGCAGATCTACCTTGCCCTGAAATCCCTCGTAGAGAGTCATCACCTGCAGGGACTCACCTTGGAGTGCTTCGGTCTGCTCAACCTGTTGCACAACACCGGCTGTCTGGCCCTCGCCAAACTCAATGCCGAGGGGGTGGTGGCCGCCTGCGAGGGTGACGTGCCCGCCATGCTGACCATGGCTGTTGCCCAGGCGCTCACCGGATGCACCGGTTTCCAGGCCAACCCCTCCAGTATCGATGCCGACACGGGCGAGGTCATTTTCGCCCACTGCACCATCCCGCTCAATATGGTGAGAAACTACGAACTCGACACCCATTTCGAGTCGGGCGAAGGTGTGGGCATCCGGGGAATGGTGGACGAAGGGCCGGTGACCATCTTCAAGGTGTCGGGCAATCTCACGCGCTATGTCGCCGTGGAAGGTGAGATGGTGGGCAACCTGCACCGGCCTACGCTCTGCCGCACGCAGTTGCGGTTGCGCCTCTCCGACAAGTCGGCGGTCGACTATTTCCTCACCGACCCCATCGGCAACCATCATATCATCCTGCCTGGCCGACACAAGGCACTCATCGACGAGATGATGAAGGGTTGCCTGAGAGCAAACCGGGCGATTTGATGTGCATTTTGATATTTTAAGACACAAAAGGGCAGAAATGTGTCTGAAAATTCATAACTTTGCTGCAATTATCTCAAAAACAGGAATAAAATCATGAGGATTGCGTTAATCGGCTACGGAAAAATGGGTAAGATGATTGAGCAGATTGCCCTCTCCCGCGGCCATCAGATAGTGAGTATCATTGATATCGACAACCAGGAGGAGTTTGAGTCGGAGGCGTTCGCCTCTGCCGACGTGGCTATTGAGTTCACCGCACCGCAGGCAGCCTATGGCAACTATCTCAAGGCTTTCGCCAAGAATGTGAAAGTGGTGTCGGGGTCGACAGGATGGATGGATGAGCATGGCGACGATGTGCGGCGCATGTGCACCGAGGGCGGACAGACCCTCTTCTGGGCCTCCAATTTCTCCATCGGTGTGGCCATCTTCTCCGCTGTCAACCGCTATCTGGCTCACATCATGGACGGGTTCCCGCAGTATGAGGTGGAGATGGAGGAGGTGCACCACATCCATAAACTTGATGCCCCCTCGGGCACTGCCATCACCCTGGCCGAAGAAGTGGTCGATGCCCTCGGGCGCAAGACGAAATGGGTGAAGGGCACACTGGCCGCACCCGACGGCACCGTGACAGGCACTGGCAGCCATGCCGCCGACGAATTGGTGGTGAACAGTGTGCGGCGCGGTGAGGTGCCGGGCATTCACAGCATCTCCTACGACTCTGAGGCCGACCGCATCACCATCACCCACGATGCCCATTCGCGCAAAGGTTTCGCCCTCGGCGCCGTGCTGGCCGCCGAGTATACCGCCAACCATAGCGGACTGCTTACCACCAGCGACCTTTTCAAGTTCTAACCAGCAAAACCATTCACTTCGATTATGATTGACAAGAGCAAAGCAAAACTGAATATGAAAGCACAGTGGGCGAAGTTTATCATCGTCCTCGTGCTCTATCTCCTGTTCCTCTACTGGGTGAGAAGTTGGCTCGGACTGCTGGTAGTGCCGTTCATCTACGACGCCTATATCTCGAAGAAAATCAACTGGCAATGGTGGAAAGACTCCGAGGGACCCGTCAGGTTCATCATGAGTTGGGTGGATGCCATCATCTTCGCACTCGTGGCCGTCTATTTCATCAACCTCTTCTTCTTCCAGAACTATGTCATCCCGTCCAGTTCGCTCGAGAAGTCGCTCCTCCGTGGCGACTACCTCTTCGTCAGCAAGGTAAGCTACGGACCCCGCATCCCGCAGACTCCCCTCACCATGCCCCTCACGCAGCATACACTGCCCATCTTCAACACGAAGTCATACATTGAGTGGCCTCATTGGGACTACAGGCGTGTGAAGGGACTGGGCAAGGTGGAGCTCAACGATATTGTGGTGTTCAATTATCCTGCCGGCGACAGCGTGATGATGGCCGACAAATATCAGGCACAGGACTACTATCAGACTTGCCGTATCTATGGCTTGCAGAACTACGGGGCAGGAACCGTGGTCGACTCCCTCACTCCCCAGCAGAAGTGGGACTTCTACCATCGCGTGGTGGACGTGGGAGCACAAATCGTGAAGGACAACCCTGGTGAGTTCGGCGTCCTCGCGTCGCGGCCTACCGACCGCCGTGAGAATTACGTGAAGCGCTGTGTGGGTCTTCCCGGCCAGACGCTGCAGATCAAGAACAAGATTGTCTATCTCGACGGCAAGGCCAACAAGGAGCCCGACAATGTGCAGTACACCTATTTCGTCAGACTCAAGCAGATGATTCCCGACGACCTGATGGTGGAACTGGGTATCACCCTCGAAGATATCTTCAGCATGAATGCCAACGGCTATATGCCCATGACGCATCATGCGGCAGAGACACTGGCCAAGCGCACCGACCTGGTGGAGTATGTGCGTGAGGTGACCGATTCAAATCTGGTGGATCAGGGCGCTGTCTATCCCGTCACCTCCGAATATGGGTGGACACGCGACAACTACGGTCCGGTATGGATACCTGCCAAGGGGCAGACGCTGAAGCTCACAATGGACAATATCGCCATCTATGAGCGGCCCATCCGTGTCTATGAAGGCAACGACCTCGAGGTGAAAGGCGGCAAGATCTATATCAACGGCCAGGAAGCTAATGAGTATACCTTCAAGATGGACTACTACTGGATGATGGGCGACAACCGTCACAACTCGCTCGACTCCCGCTATTGGGGCTTCGTGCCCGAAGACCATGTGGTGGGCAAGCCCATCTTCATCTGGCTGTCGGTGAATCCCGAGACACTCGGACCGAAATTCAGGTGGAAGCGTCTCTTCAATAAGGTCGACAACATCAAGTAACCCCGGCGGGATTCTATCCTTCTTGCAGATGGTTTACAGGCTCAATGAAGAAATTGTTTTCCCCGACCCGAGAGTTGTTGAGGTAGAGGAAGACGGTTTGATGGCTGTTGGGGGAGACTTGTCGGTGGATAGGCTTATATCGGCCTACTACCTTGGCATTTTCCCGTGGTTTTCGTTCAGGTTGAGTGAAATCCTGTGGTACTGCCCCAAGCAGCGTTTCGTCATCTTCCCCGACGAGATCCACGTGTCGCATTCCATGCGTACCCTTCTCCGGAAGGAACGTTATCGCGTGACTTACAATGAGGCATTCTCCGATGTGATTAGGCAGTGCAGCAAAGTCGACGGCCGTTACGATGATACCTATGCTTGGTTGGGCGATGACATGATAGATGCCTATACCGAACTTCACCGCAGAGGGCATGCTGCCAGCGTGGAGGTTTGGGAGGGTGAGCGGCTTGTCGGCGGACTCTATGGAGTAACCACAGCGCGCATCTTTTGCGGAGAAAGCATGTTCTCGCTTGTGCCCAACGGAAGCAAACTGGCCCTTATCTATCTGGCCCAGCACCTGAAGGAGAAAGGCTTTGATGTCATCGACTGCCAGTTTGAGACTCCCCATCTCAAAAGCATGGGTGGACGCTACATCTCATACAAGGAATACATGACTTTTAATTGGCTCGACTTTTTTTAGACTTTTCCCGTTTCGGATTGTAATTAATCGGTGAGAAAAACTTTCGAATTGATATAAATCAAGAAAAAGGGTAAAAAGTACAATTAATGTGTATTTCACTTGCAAGTCGGGCAAAAATGCCTTATCTTTGCAATGTGTTTTTCATAGTATTAGATTTAAGGTTAACAAGGTAGGGACTCGGCGGAGCCCCATTTTTTTGCCCTTCGCTCTGCTGCCATGAAAGACAAAGCATAAAAAATGCTAATAAAAGTTTGGTTATTCGTCAATATCCCCTACTTTTGCAGTTAATATGGCAAAGCAACAGTCGTCAGTGAGTGAGCGAGAGCGCACAGATTTGCGCGAGCCACGCAGATACAAAGTATATATCCACAATGATGATTTCACGACCATGGATTTTGTCGTGAAAGTGCTCACTGTTGTGTTTTTCAAAACACGGGCAGAGGCGGAAGCCCTGATGCTCAAGGTGCACCACAGCGACAAGGCCCTTGTGGGGGTCTACAGCTACGACATCGCCGTCTCAAAGGTGCGGCGTGCTACCCAGATGGCCCGTGAGGCTGGTTTCCCTTTGCGTCTGTCCTATCATTCCGAATAGTTATGTCCACATTGAAGAATAGTCCTAATGCCAACAGTGCCCTTGCCGGTGCTGTGGAGAAGTGTAAGTCGATGCGGCATGAGTTTGTCATGCCCGAGCATATCCTCTATGCATTGTTGTCACAGAACCCCTTCGCCAGTACGCTAGAGATGTATGACATCGATGCTGTCTCGACGCTGAAGTCTCTGGTCAACGATTTTTTCTATACCGTGCAGCAGGTGCCCAAGGGTGTCGACTACGAGGTGATGTCGTCGGTGCAGCTCGACACGATGATGACCATGGCCTATGATCAGGTGGTCAGCTCGAGTGCCGAGAGTCTCGATGTGCCCCATCTGGTGTATGCCATGCTTCATCTTGACGATTCGCATGCCAACTATATGCTTCGTCAGATTGTCGGCGACGACACGGAGGAGATGATGAGCCTGCTCATCTCTGCCTATGCAGAGCAGGATGACAGCCCGGCCGACCCCGAAGCGCAGTCGGGAGAGGCTTGGCGCTCGCAGGTGGTGTGCCTCAACGATATGGTGTCGCTGCACAATCCGCTCATTGGCCGTGAGGCAGAGTTGGAGCGCACCATCCAGGTGCTCTGCCGCAGGGAGAAAAACAACCCGTTGCATGTGGGTGAGCCGGGAGTGGGCAAGACGGCCCTCGTCTATGGTTTGGCGGAGCGTATCGTCAAGGGCGATGTGCCCAAGCGGTTGCGCGGTTGCCGCATCTACCAGGTCGACCTCGGCAGCCTCCTCGCAGGCACGCAGTTCAGGGGCGATTTCGAGAAGCGTATCAAGACCATCATGGAAGGTTTGCGCAAGGAGGGCAATGCCATTGTCTATATCGACGAGATTCACACTCTGGTGGGCGCAGGCCGCACCGGCGACGGTTCGATGGACGCTTCCAACATGCTCAAGCCCTATCTCGAGGGCGGCGAGATCAGGTTCATCGGCAGCACCACCTATGAGGAGTACAACCGCTATTTCTCGAGGAGCAAGGGCATCGTGCGCCGCTTCCAGCAAATCGATATCGACGAGCCGTCGGTGGAAGAGACCATCCGCATCATTATGGGTCTGAAAGACAAGTATGAGCAGTTCCATAAGGTCACCTATCCCGATGAGACGGTGGAATATGTGGTGACGGCCAGCGCCAAGTATGTCAACGACCGTTTCCTCCCCGACAAGGCTATCGATATCATCGACGAGGCTGGCGCCTACCGCGAGATTCATCCTTCGGCCGACGGTGGCCGTGTGGTGGATAAGGTCCTCGTGGCCGACATCCTCTCGAAGGTATGCAAGGTGGATGCCATGGCCATGAAAGACGACGACAACGGGGCGCTTGAGACGCTGTTGGAGCGCGTCAGCGCAAGCATCTACGGTCAGGATGAGGCCGTCAGGCAGGTGGTGGAGGCGATACAGATGTCGAAGGCCGGACTGCTCGACGACGACAAGCCGCTGGCATCGCTCCTCTTCGTAGGACCTACGGGTGTGGGCAAGACCGAGGTGGCCAAGGTGCTCGCTCGCGAACTGGGTGTGCAACTCGTCAGGTTCGATATGAGTGAGTATACCGAGAAGCACACCGTGGCCAAACTCATCGGCTCACCTGCCGGATATGTGGGCTATGAGGATGGCGGACTGCTCACCGATGCCATCCGCAAGACCCCCAATTGTGTGTTGCTGCTCGATGAGATAGAGAAGGCTCATTCAGATATCTACAACATCCTCTTACAGGTGATGGACTATGCCCGTCTCACCGACAACAAGGGGCGCAAGGCCGACTTCCGCAATGTGGTACTGATCATGACGTCGAATGCCGGCGCACAGTATGCCTCGCAGGCTTCCGTGGGCTTCGGCGCACGGGTGTCGGCGGGTGAGGCTATGTTGCGTCAGGTGAAACGCACCTTCAAACCTGAGTTCATCAACAGGTTGTCGGCCATGGTGGTGTTCAATGATATGGACCGTGTCATGGCAGGTATGATTCTCGACAAGAAACTGAGGGAGTTGCGGGCGAAACTGGAAGCGCGCCATGTGACAATGACGCTCTCCGACAAGGCACGCGAGCACCTGCTCAACAAAGGCTTCACACGCGAGTATGGCGCCCGCGAACTCGACCGTGTCATCGCCCACGACCTCAAACCGAAACTCATGCGCGAAATCCTCTTCGGCAGTCTGAAGAATGGCGGCCACATCATCGTAGACCTCGACGATGAGGCAAAGATGATATTATTGCCCTCCTAAGCGGTCGAAGAAGGTGATGATTTCCTCCCAGGTCTTAAAGGGGTCGGTGCCCAGGGTGACGACGGTTCCGAAGAACCCGTCGCAGGGGGTGGTGTCGATGAGATAGTCGCCCATCAGGAGATGGCGCTCATTGGTGAATATCAGATGATTATAGGCTGGTGCGTCGAAGGTGTCGAGCATCCATGCCATTGTCTCGTCTATCTCGCCTTTGGAATTGCTGTCGGCAGGTGCCACGATATACACCTGATAGGACTCGAGCAAGCGGCGGAAAGCCTTCTGTGAACTGCTGGCAGGATGCCCCAAGCGGTCTTTCACGCTGTCGGCACCGATGAAGACGATGGGGCGCTGGCGTCCCTCCTGACGGTCGTCAATCCATCGGATCACAGGTAGTACGGCATGCATATATGAGCGTTCGTCCACCCTGTGCTCTCCATGATATCGGATGGCGGTGGGGTAGTGCTGGCGGAAGAGGTCGAAGGTGTGGACCAGCGTATCGGCATCGCCGAAGAGGCCCCACACACGGCGCCGTTCCTCTTCGTTCACCCCGCTGAAGCAGCCCTTTGTGATTTGTTTGTATTCTTTCACTAAGTTGTTGTCGACGAAAAACTTCTGCACGCCGTCTTTCCGGGGGTTGAAATATTCCTGCGCTCCCATCATGCCATGCTCCACCATCGTTTCGCCGATCTGGAAGGCGGGATTGATGACGATGCGGTCGAAGCCATAGAGCTGTTCGGTATACATGCCGCCCATCGAGGTGCCGATGATGAGGTCGGGCTGCTCCTCCTCGCACAGACGGCGGAGCAGGTCAAGAGCTTCCTGAGGATGCAGGGGCATATCCTCGGCGATCACCGTGGCATTGCACAGCACCCGCTGCAGGCGCGACACGGTGCCCGTGGCCGCCGATGAGCCGAAGCCGTGGACGTACATCACTTTCTTGCCCGCCATGATGTCGGGAAACTCCTTGAAAAATTTGTTCTCCATATTCCTTTTTGTCTTTGCTGGTTTTGAGCACTCGAATTCAACTGCGAATTTAGGCAAAAAAGACGATTTACACAAATCTTCGGCTTTTTTTCTTTTATCGGTTGGCGTGGGTCTCTCGGTCATTCACCTTTCATGTCGAAAAATGCAAATTATGCCGATATCATGCTCTATGTAAACAGATTTTTTATTATATTTGCAAAACATTTTCTAACACTACGATGAGAAGAACACTGTTGTTGCTTTTATGGAGCATGATGGCAGCCATGCTGTCGTCCACGTCGGCTATGGCCGCCAAACCGAAAAACAAGACTCTCTCCGACAGGGAATACTGGGTCTCGCAGGCCTACAAGATGGCTCGTCCCGTCTTGGAGAACATGGCGAAGGGAGAGTTGCAGAAGAACATGCAGACCGAATTCAGTCCGAGTTTCGACAACCGTAACCGTAAGGTGGTGTATATGGAGACTTTCGGACGGCTCATGGCAGGCATTGCCCCATGGCTCGCACTACCCGACGAAGACACCGCTGAGGGAGCCATGCGCAAGGAGTTGCGAGAGTGGGCCCTCGCCAGTTACAAGCATGCCGTCGACCCCTCCTCGCCCGACTATCTGCTGTGGCAAGGTGCCGGTCAGGCCCTCGTGGATGCCGCCTATGTGGCTGAGAGTTTCCTGCGCGCCTACGATGCGCTCTGGGTGCCTCTCGATGAGGTGACCAAACAGCGTTATATCAAGGAGTTCACTGGTTTGCGCAAGGTCGACCCTCCCTATACCAACTGGTTCCTCTTCTCTTCGGTCATCGAGAGTTTCATGGCCAAGGCCGGAGCACCCTATGATGAGTTCCGTGTGAACACCGCCTGCCGAAAGGTGGAGGAATGGTATATTGGCGACGGATGGTATGCCGACGGTCCGGTGTTCGCTTTCGACTACTACACCAGCTATGTCTTTCATGCCATGTATCTGGAGACACTCCAGGCGATGATCGACGCCAAGGCCAACACGCGCATCGACTACCGTAAATACTACGACCGCGCCCTCAAGCGGGCACAGAAATTCTCCGTCATCCTCGAGCGCTTCATCTCACCTGAAGGCACTTTCCCCGTCATCGGCCGAAGCACCCCCTACCGGTTGGCTGCCATGCAGCCCCTCGCCCTGATGGCGTGGTATGGGAAACTGCCTGCCGAACTGTCCAATGGTCAGGTGCGGGCGGCCCTCACCAAGGTGATGCACCGCATGTTCGACATCCAGGACAACTACAACAGCGGCGGCTATCTCACCATCGGTTTCTGCGGCTCGCAGCCCGAGACCGCCGACTGGTATACCAACAACGGGAGCCTCTATATGACCTCGCTCTCCTTCATGCCCCTCGGCCTCGCTGCCGACCATCCTTTCTGGACTGATGCCCCGCAACCCTGGACTCAGGTGAAGGCATGGGGCGGACAGCCCTTCCCCAAGGACCACCGCTGGGCCGACGACCCGAAGACGCCAGACAAGTGGTAGCATTCACGGTCACACCGATTTAGAAACCATTATTACCTGCCCATGAAAAAGTTTTTATGCATGGTCCTCATCGGACTGACAGCCGCCGCTCCTCTGGCGGCACATAGCGCCAAGGCACGCAAGGTGATAGCCATCATCGACAAGGTGAACACCTACTGGCAGAGCAACAATGCCGCCGAGGTGCGCTCCTTCTGGGACAATGCCGCCTATCACACAGGCAATATGGAGGCCTATTTCCTCACAGGTGAGCCCCGCTACCTCGACTACTCACTACGGTGGGCAGAGCACAACAAGTGGATGGGTGCCACCGAGGCCGACCCCACCTTGTGGGAATACAAGACCTATGGCGAGGGGCAGCGCCACGTGCTCTTCGGCGACTGGCAGATCTGCTTCCAGACCTATATCGACCTCTATTGGGTGGCCATGGGCAAATATGTGCCTGCTGCCGCCGACAAGAAGGTGCCTGTGGCCGACAACCCGGCGAAGCGCATCAAGCGCGCCAAGGAGGTGATGGGCTATGAGGCTTACTCCAAGGCCAACGACTACTGGTGGTGGGCCGACGCCCTCTATATGGTGATGCCCGTGATGACCAAGATGTACAAGCTCACCGGCGACATCCACTACCTCGACAAACTGTATGAGAATCTCCTCTACACCGACAATATCATGCTCGACCAGGAGACCGGCCTCTATTTCCGCGACGGCAAGTATGTCTATCCCAAGCACAAGACCGCCAACGGCCTGAAGGATTTCTGGGCCAGGGGCGACGGATGGGTGCTCGCCGGACTGGCCAAAGTACTCCAAGACATGCCTGCAGACTACAAGCACCGCCAGTTCTTTGTGGATAAATACGTCAAGTTGGCCAAGGCCGTGGCCCAACTGCAGCAGAAAGGGGGCTATTGGACCCGCTCGATGATGGACCCGCAGCAGGCGCCCGGTCCTGAGACCAGCGGCACCGCCTTTTTCACTTACGGTATGTTGTGGGGCGTCAACAACGGCTTCCTGTCGAAGAAAGAGTTCAAACCTGTCATCAGCAAGGCGTGGAAATACTTGACGAAGACCGCGCTGCAAGCCAACGGACGGATAGGGTATGTGCAGCCCATCGGCGAGAAAGCCATCCCCGGGCAGGTGGTGGATGCCAACAGCGAGGCCAATTTCGGTGTGGGGGCATTCCTGTTGGCCGCCTGCGAATTTGTGAGATACCTTGAACATTGAAAACAAACGAAATAACATGAGAAAATCATTTTTGACCGCAGTTTTTCTTGCCCTTCCGCTGACCGCCGTGCTGGCCGACGAGGTGCCCACGTTCACCGAATGGCATGACATGCAAGTGAATGAAATCAACCGTTTCCCTGTGCACACCACGTTCTTTGCCTATGAGAACGAGCAGGCCGCCCGCCGGGGCGACATGAAATCCTCGTCCAACTATCTCTCGCTCGAAGGCAACTGGAATTTCAAGTGGGTGGAGAATGCCGACCAGCGTCCCACCGACTTCTTCGCAGAGACTTATGACGATGCCTCATGGGCGAAGATGCCCGTGCCGGGTATGTGGGAGCTCAACGGCTTCGGCGACCCCATCTACGTGAACATCGGCTTCGGATGGAGAGGACATTTCAAAAACAATCCCCCCGATGTGCCGACGAAAGACAACCATGTGGGCAGCTACCGACGCATCGTCAATATCCCCGACTCATGGCAGGGACGCCAGGTGATTGCCCATTTCGGGTCGGTGACCTCCAATATGTACTTGTGGGTCAACGGACATTTCGTGGGATATACAGAGGACAGCAAGATGGCCGCAGAGTTCGACCTCACGCCCTATCTGAGAAAAGGCGACAACCTCATCGCCTTCCAGACCTTCAGGTGGTGCGACGGCTCCTACTGCGAAGACCAGGATTTCTGGCGCCTGTCGGGCGTGGCCCGCGACAGTTATCTCTATGCCCGCGACAAGGGTGTGCATATCAGCGACGTGCGTATCACCCCCGACCTGACCAACAACTACACTGACGGCGAACTGCAGGTGGCGTTGCAGTACAACGGTAAGTGCAATATCGCCCTCCGCCTCCTCGACGCAGAGGGCAACAGTGTGGCTGAGCAGAAACTCACCGACCTCACCGGAGGGACTGAGAACGTCACCCTCCATGTGGACCACCCGATGAAATGGACGGCAGAGACCCCCTATCTCTATACCCTCCTCGTCAGTGCCACCACGTCGCGTGTGCGTCGTGCCACCACTTATGAGGTCATCCCGCAGAAAGTGGGATTCCGCAAGGTGGAAATCAAGAATAGCCAGCTCCTCGTCAACGGACAGGCCGTCTATATCAAGGGAGCCGACCGTCACGAACTTGACCCCGACGGTGGCTATGTGGTGTCGCGTGAGCGCATGATAGAAGACATCACCATCATGAAGCGCTTCAATATCAATGCTGTGCGCACCTGCCACTATCCCGACGACCCGGTGTGGTATGACCTCTGCGACGAATATGGCATCTATCTCTGTGCGGAGGCCAACCAGGAGTCGCACGGCTTCGGCTACCGCGACGACTCTGAGGCCAAGAAACCTCAGTTTGCCATGCAGATCCTGCAGCGCAACCAGCATAATGTGGGCGTCAATTTCAACCATCCCAGCGTCATCATCTGGTCGTTGGGCAACGAGACTGTCAACGGTCCCAACTTCACCGCCGCCTATCAGTGGATCAAGGAGCAGGATCTCAGCAGGCCTATCCATTGGGAGCAAGCCGGCGACGGCCCCAACACTGATATCCGCTGTCCGATGTATGCCAGCCAGGAGTGGTGCGAGCGCTATGCCTTGAGCGACAATCCGCAGCACCAGAAGCCGCTCATCCAATGTGAGTACAGCCATGCCATGGGCAACTCCTGCGGCGGCTTCAAGGAGTATTGGGACCTGGTGCGCAAATATCCCAAGTTCCAGGGCGGATTCATCTGGGACTTCGTCGACCAGGCCTTGCACGGCAAGGATGCCCAGGGCCGCGACATCTACAAGTATGGCGGCGACTATAACACCTATGACGCCAGCGACAACAACTTCAACTGCAACGGCCTTATCAGTCCCGACCGTGTGCCCAATCCCCACATGTATGAGGTGGGCTATTATTATCAGAACATCTGGGTGAAGGACGTGAAAGGCGACTTCACCAATCTGGAGGTGCGCAATGAGTTCTTCTTCCGCGACCTCAGCGGTGTGAGCATGGACTGGCAAGTGCTCAACGGCGGCAAGGTGGTGCAGAGCGGCACCGTCGCCGACCTTGATGTGCGGCCGCAGCAGACCGCCAATATCACGCTGCCCGTCGACCCCGCTAATCTGACTTCTGACGCTTGCCTCAACGTGTACTTCAAGCTGAAGAGGAATGAGCCGCTGATGAAGGTGGGACAGGTGATTGCCTACGACCAGCTCTATCCCCGGGTGGTCGTCGACGAGGCCACGCCCGCGGTTGTCGCTGTGGCAGCGAAAGGCAAGCATCAGGTGAAAGGCAAGACCGACAAGAAGAGCGGCACGCTCACCGTGGCCAACGATGTGTTTACCGCTACGTTCGACCCGTCGACAGGACTGCTGTCCCGTTGGGAGGTAGGTGGCGTCAGCCAGTTGGGCGAGGGCGGCACCATCCTGCCCAATTTCTGGCGGGCTCCTACCGACAATGATATGGGAGCGCGGATTCACAGGAGATATGCCGTGTGGCGCAATCCGGCCAGAAAGTTCGTCAGCCTCACCTACGACAAGAAGGCACATTCCGCCACGGCTGTCTATCAGATGCCCGACGTGAAGGCCACCCTCACCATGACCTATGCCTTCGGACCGGAAGGCGACCTCACCGTGACCGAACAGCTCAAGACCGAAGCTTCTGAAGGCGTGAGCAACATGATGCGCTTCGGCGTGGTCGTGCAGATGCCATATCAGGCAGACCAGAGCGAGTACTACGGCCGCGGACCTGTGGAGAACTATGCCGACCGCAAGTATTCGCAGCTCATCGGCATCTATAAGCAGACCGCCGACGAGCAGTTCTATCCCTATGTGCGGCCGCAGGAGACGGGCACCAAGAGTGATATGAGATGGTGGCGGCAGACCGACGCCGCAGGCAAGGGACTGAGCGTGGGCAGCGACCAGCTCTTCTATGCCAGCGCCCTCCACTATGATATCGCCGACCTCGACGACGGCGACGACAAGGAGCAGCGGCACTCCCCGCAGGTGCCCCACTCCAAATACACCAACCTTTTCCTCGATGGTGAGCACACAGGCGTGGGCGGCGTCGACTCCTGGAGCGGCAATGCCGAAGCCCTCAAGCCCTATCGGGTGGCCTATGGCGACAAGCGGTTCACCTTTACACTCACCCCGCTGAGATAAATAGCATATCAATAAAAATATCGTTCATCATCAACCTAACAACATGAGAAAGTTGCATTTGATTATTTCAGTGTTCATCGCAGCGACTCTTGCCATACCAGCCGCTGCTCAGTATCAACTCACTGTCAAGGCCAACAAGCCTGGGGCCACCATACAGCCCACGATGTATGGCATCTTCTTCGAGGACATTAATTTCGGTGCCGACGGAGGACTCTATGCAGAGATGGTGGAGAACCGCTCGTTTGAGTTTCCCGACAGACTGATGGGATGGAATGTCTTCGGCAACGTACAGGTGAGCGACGTGCGTCCCGCCTTCGACCGCAATCCCCACTATGTGGTGCTCGGCGACTCCGGCCATATTGAGAAGCGCACCGGACTGGAGAACCGCGGATTCTTCGGCATGGGATTCAAGAAAGACCTGCGCTACGACTTCTCCGTCTACGCACGTCTGCACGACGCTGGCAGTAAGCCGGCACGCATCAGGGTAGAGCTGGTGAACTCCAGTAACGGTATCATCACCCGTCAGCGTATCACCATCGACAGCCGCGATTGGAAGAAGTATACCTGCTCGCTCACACCCAACGTGACCGACGCCAAGGGACTTATGCGTGTGTTCCTTGAGACGGCAGAGGGTGTCGACCTCGACCATGTGTCACTTTTCCCCTCCGACAACTGGAACGGCTTGAGAGCCGACCTGGTGAAGGACCTCGCTGACCTCAAGCCCGGCATCTTCCGCTTCCCCGGCGGATGTATCGTGGAGGGCACCGACTTGGAGACCCGCTATCAGTGGAAGAACTCCGTGGGGCAGGTGGAGAACCGCCCGCTCAATGAGAACCGGTGGAACTACACCTTCGCTCACCGTATGTATCCCAACTATTTCCAGACCTACGGCATGGGCTTCTATGAGTTCTTCATCCTCTCCGAGAAAATCGGGGCAGAGCCCCTTCCCGTGGTGAGTTGCGGACTGGCCTGCCAGTTCCAGAACCATACTGAGGATGCCCATGTGGCAGTGGATGACCTACAGCCTTATATCGACGATGCCCTCGACCTCATCGAGTTTGCCAATGGAGGTACTGACACTAAGTGGGGCAAGCTCCGTGCTGACATGGGGCATCCCGAGCCTTTCAACCTCAAGCAGATTGGTGTGGGCAATGAGCAGTGGGGCGAACTCTATCCCGTCCGTCTCGAGAAGTTTATCACTGCCATCCGTGCCAAGTATCCCAAAATCAAGATTTGCGGCACCAGTGGTCCGTCGGCCGACGGCAAGGACTTCGACTACGGATGGAAGGAGATGAAGCGCCTCAAGGTGGACCTCGTCGACGAGCACTACTACAAACCGCCGCAGTGGTTCTTCGAGAATGCCGCACGCTATGACAAATACGACCGCAAGGGACCGAAGGTGTTTGCCGGCGAATATGCCGCCCACGGCCGTGGCGACCTCAACAACTGGGAGGCTGCCCTCTCCGAGGCCGCCTTTATGACGGGTCTGGAGCGCAATGCCGATGTGGTCTATCAGGCCACCTATGCCCCGCTCTTCGCACATGTGGAGGGATGGCAGTGGAAGCCCGACCTTATCTGGTTTGACAACCTGACCACTGTCAGGTCGGCCAACTGGTATGTGCAGATGCTCTATGGCACCAACAAAGGCACCAACGTGCTTCCGATCACTAATGGGAATGGCGAGGCAATGACAGGACAGGACGGACTCTATGCCAGTGCTGTCTACGACAAAGATACAAAGGAGTATATCGTGAAACTGGCCAGTAACGCAGATAAGGTCCAGACGGTGACGATCACATTCAAAGGTCTCAAAGTGGTGGGAAATGCGAAGGCTACGACTCTCGCCGCTGATCTCAAGGCAGAGAACCTTGTGGGACGGCCTGAAGCCGTCAAACCTTCCTATAAGGAGTTGACAGGCACTAACAACGTGCTGGAAGTGACCTTGCCGGCCAAGTCCTTCACGGTCGTCAGATTCTCTCAGAAGTAACTATCGGCTGATATTCAGTAAATTATTCAAGTGTCGGACTCCTTGGACATCTGGTCTGGGGAGTCCGATGTCTGTTTGTGATGGTACAAATACGACGGCATGCTATAGCCTCATTTTTCGGTCCGTAAATAGTATTCCTTCTTTCTACATTTTTCGATAGAAAACCACTTGGCAGTAATGAAATGTTAAATCCATTAAAAATTTAATATCTATTAACAAATTTTCTTTAGAAGCGCAGGTGCATACATGAGTTTTTTTTCGTAACTTTGTGGCCTAAGAATAAAGATCAGCATTTTTAAAAGATTAGCACTGTTTCATTATTGGATGATATATGGTTTACTTGTCGGGATTATACCTGATTTTGGTTTTCGTTTCGTCCATCTCAGCAGTTTGGCTTTCCGCCAATTCTTCACGGAGTTTCAGATGAAAGATGCCTTTTCGCAGCTGGTTTTTACCGGTTGTGAGTTACCATATTGCTATCTGCCCGCAAAGAGAGGGTGGTGATAAGCGCAAAATGATTCAGTGGTTTCTCAGTTGTATCCGAGACAGACATTACATTAAATAGATAGTTTTGCCCAGCGGGGCTGAAAAAGTAAAAAGGGAAGAAGTTAATAGTGAAATAAGTGACCTTTTTTTTAAGTTTTGAATGAACGGGGGCTATGGCGATTGGTTCGTCGTAGTCCTTTTTTTGTTTCACCCGTTCATCTGATGATTTCTGTCAGTTGGTCGAACTGGCTGATTCTCCAAAGGTTGTCGTGGTCGTATTCCTCTGTGTATTCGTGCTGCCAGGTCAGGTGGAAAGGGATATGCACGGCATATCCTCCGAGTTGCAGCACGGGTTCGATATCAGACTTGAAACTGTTGCCCACCATGAGGAGCTGGCCGATGTTGATGCCGAAAGTGTCGCACAGTTGGCGGTATTGCCGTGGTGTCTTGTCGGCCACCACTTCTGTGCGGTCGAAGAAATCCCAGAGTCCCGACCGCAACAGTTTGTTTTCCTGGTCAAGGATCTCGCCTTTGGTGAACACCACCATCTTGTATTTCCCCAGTGCCTTGATGTGTGTGAGGGTATCTCTCACCCCGGGCAGTGGTGTCGACGGGATATTGAGCAGACTCCGGCCCAGCATCTGTATGCGGAGCAGTGAGTGGGCGTCGATTTTTCCTTGACTCATCTTGACGGCATTTTCCACGAGCGAGAGGGTGAAGGCCTTGCTTCCGTAGCCCAGTTCGGGCATGTTGGCGGTCTCTGTCTTGAAGAGTTCACTGGCCACCTGTTGCTCGTCGCCGTATGGGGCGAGCAAGCGGCAGTATTCCTGCTCCACGGCGACGAAGTGCGACTGGCAGTCCCAGAGGGTGTCGTCGGCGTCGAAGGCAATGACTTTGATGTGCCCGGTGCCTGTCTTTCTCATGTCCTTTCGTCTTGTCTTTCTATCTGATGAAGAGCAGTTCGCGGTATTTGGGCAGCGTCCAGCATTCGTCGCTCACGATGAGTTCGAGTTTGTCTATCTGATAGCGTATCGACTCTATCTTGGGCTCCACGGTGTCGTGGTAGGCGATGGCTTTCTCGCGCACGTTCTCTATCTTGTTGGCCACTTTACGAGCGGCCACGAGGTCCTCCACACCGTTTTCTATGGCCTGTGTCCTCTCAGCAATTTCCTTAATAATGGCTTTGTTGCGGGAAGTGAGTTCCTCAGCCTCGTCAGTGGAGAAGATTTCAAACATGTTGAGCACGTTTTTGGCCAGTTGGCTCTGATACTGGGTGGCGATGGGGATGATATGGTTCATCGAGAGGTCGCCCATCACCCGCGCCTCTATTTGTATTTTCTTGGTATAGGTCTCCCATTTCACCTCATTGCGGGCGGCCAGTTCTTTTGCGTTCATCACGCCGAGGCTTTCAAACATCTTGATGGTGTCGGGGCGGAGGTAGTTGTCGAAGATGATGGGGCAGCTCTTTTCCACGTCGAGTCCGCGGATGGTGGCTTCCGCCACCCATTCGTCGCTGTATCCGTTGCCGTCGAAATGGATGGGTTTGCAGGTCTTGAGGTCCTCGCGTATGATGTCGATGATGGCGCTGGTCTTGTCCTCGCCGCCGGCGATGAGTCGGTCGACGCGGGCCTTGAAGTCGACGAGTGCCTCTGCCACGGCACTGTTGAGGGCGATCATGGCCGAGGCGCAGTTGGCCTCGGAGCCTACGGCCCTGAACTCAAACCTGTTGCCAGTAAAGGCGAAGGGTGAGGTGCGGTTGCGGTCGGTATTGTCGATGAGCAGTTCGGGTATCTCGGGGATGTCGAGTTTCATGCCCTGTTTGCCAGCCAGTGTGAAGAGGTCTTTCTTATCGGCTTTCTCGATGTGCCCGAGCAGTTCGCTGATCTGTTTGCCTAAAAACGACGAGATGATGGCCGGAGGGGCCTCGTTGGCTCCCAGACGGTGGGCATTGGTGGCGCTCATGATAGAGGCTTTGAGCAGTCCGTTGTGACGGTAGACACCCATGAGCGTCTCGACGATGAAGACGACGAAGCGCAGCGTGTCTTCAGGGGTCTTCCCTGGTCCGTGGAGGAGCACGCCGGTGTCGGTAGAGAGGCTCCAGTTGTTGTGCTTTCCCGAACCGTTGATGCCTGCGAAGGGCTTCTCGTGGAGCAGTACGCGGAAGCCGTGCTTGCGTGCCACCCTTTTCATGAGCGACATGAGCAGCATGTTGTGGTCGACGGCGAGGTTGGTCTCTTCATAGATAGGTGCCAGTTCGAACTGGTTGGGAGCCACCTCGTTGTGCCGGGTCTTCACGGGGATGGAGAGTTCGAGAGCCTGTATCTCGAGGTCTTTCATGAAAGCCTGCACGCGGTCGGGGATGATGCCGAAGTAGTGGTCGTCCATCTGCTGGTTCTTTGCGCTCTCATGGCCCATGAGGGTGCGGCCGGTCATGAGCAGGTCGGGGCGTGCGGAGTAGAGACCCTCGTCTACGAGGAAATACTCCTGTTCCCAGCCGAGGTTGACATGGCACTTCCTGACATCGTCGTAGAACAGCTGGCAGACGTCGGTGGCGGCCTGTCCCACGGCGTGCAGGGCGCGCAGCAGGGGTGCCTTGTAGTCGAGTGCCTCACCGGTGTAGCTGATAAATACGGTAGGAATACACAAAGTGTCGTCGATGATAAATACAGGCGACGTGGGATCCCAGGCTGAGTAGCCA
>CADBLU010000020.1 GCA_902795605.1 uncultured Prevotellaceae bacterium
CCGAAAAGCCCATTTGTTCGACGGCGGAGCGTGTTCGCGGTTCTTTCTTGTTTCTTCTTTCTGTCCACACAGAAAGAAGAAAATACATCAATATTTATTAAATATTCAACTTGAGAAAGTTGAATCATTTTATTGAAATTTTCTGTAACAATTTCCCGATATTGTGTGTCTATCATCATGAAGCGCTTCTTCAACACATCTATAACAATAAAATAACAGTGCAAATGAAAAAGTTGATATTAGCAATCGTGTGTGTAGTCACAGGTATCACAAGTTTGTCGGCCCAGACAGTAGACGACCTCTTCAAGGAGTTCAAAGACAAGCAAGGTACGGAATGCATCGAAATTCCCAAGGCCATGATGTCTATGGCATCGGGCATGATGAAGAAAGAAAAAGGAAGCGACCTGATCAAGAAGATTGACCATGTCCGCATCCTGAGCATCGAGAACCAGCCCTCTCTCTGCAAGGAATTCAGTGAAAAGGCTGTCAACTTGAAGAAAAAGGGCTACGAGACCATGGTGAACAGCAACGAGGACAATGAGAAGACCCTCATATTGGTGAAGACAAAAGGCGAATCCATCTCCGAAATGGTCATCGTCGACATCGAACCGTCGGAGTGCACACTGATACAACTGAGGGGGAAATTCTCACCCAATGACATCAAGGCCCTGGAGGGCAGCTTCAACTGACGACCAACGTCCAGCTCCTCCGTATGTCTATCTTTTGACTCCTCTCCACCCAACTATGCAAGCATCAGAGTTCAAACAGAAATTCCTGCCACTGTCACGACAAATCTATTGGATGGCATGGAGGCTGACCGGCAATGCACAGGAGGCTGAGGATCTGACACAGGAGGTGTATCTCCAACTATGGTCAAAACGGGAGTCACTCTCTGACATCAGCGACCCGAAAGCCTATTGCAGCGTGCTTGTAAGAAACCTGTATCTCAATCAGGTAAGGAAGCACCGGGTGGAGACGACAACTATGACCACCGACCCTCAAGTCATCGATGAAATCGGCCCTGAGCACATCGTGGAGCAAAAACAGACATGCGAGCAACTGATGCGATTGATAGGGACTTTGCCAGAGTTGCAACGCAAGGTGCTCACACTGCACGATGTGGAGGGGTGGTCGAAAGAGGAAGTGCAGCAGCAGACCGGCCTTGGCGCCACCTACATCCGGGTGCTTCTGAGCCGAGCCAGAAAGACCATCAGACAATTGTTTAAAAACTAAGAAGAGATGAGCGAAATAGACGATATCCTGAAGCGAGTAGCCAACAATGAGGCGACGGAAGAGGAGATGAAAAAGGCAGAGGACTATATGCAAGCCTTTGACCGGGAACTCTCTCTGAAGATTGACGCCTGGGAAAAGGCGGAAGACAAGTCCCACGACAAACGGGCACACAGGGTGTGGCTTCACAGCGCTGTGGCTGCCGCCGCCTGTCTGATACTGCTGTTTTCGGTTGCGCTCTGGATGGACCACTCTTCCGACACTACTGCCACCGCTACCTTGCAGAAAGACTCCTTTGACAATCCCGAGGAGGCTGCCGCCGAAGCCGAACAGGCGCTGATGAAATTCTCTCTGGTCATCAACAAAGCCACATGCTACAACACAAAATAATAAGACATGAGACAACGTATATTTCTATTCCTCTTCTTTGTGACTGCCTCGACCGTTTTCACCCGAATGTCAGCACAGGAGGCCATCTTCGAGAAATATGAGGACACGAATGGTGTCACCACCATCTATATATCGAAGACCATGCTGGGAATGATTCCCAATGTGAAAGCGGGTAATCATGACATCGGGAAAATCGCCCCCAAACTGGACTATCTCCGGATTCTGTCATGCGAGAAGGCAGCGCTCATCACCTCACTGGTGGAAGATGCGAGAAAAGCATATCGGACAGGAGGCTATGAAGTGATCATGAAAATGAATGATGGCGATGAGAAGGTGACCATCTACCAGCGCACGATGAAGGACGGCAAGAATGAGTTCTCCCTGCTCACTGAGGAAAAGGATGAGGCGACCATCATCAACGTCAAGGGAGCCATAACCCTGAAGGACATCAAGGACCTCGCAGGGCAACACTGACCACCGCAAAATCCCCCTTTCATCAGAACAACACTTATTCACTCTCTCACTGGTTGTTCTACAGACCCGCCTTCATGGCGGGTCTTTTCATCTCCAGCCCATGCATCATCAATCGGAGACACTGGGTGGTCAGAGAGAAAGAATGCCAACAGCGACCAGGTCGCCATTGGCATTCTTCCTACTTGCAGAAGTGCAGGAGTTTAGGAGTGTAGAAGTTTAGACCAAACTCCATTTTGCTATTTGGTATACCCGCATTTTGGGTTCTCATACATACTGATGGGAATGGAAAACTCCATCATCTCGTCAAGATTGTGGACAGGATGCTCCATATCTTTCGGGATGGGGCGGTGAGAGAAGGTCTGGAAATAGAGCAGGCAGGCATCTCGCCACCACTCGGCATCGCGCGCCTGAATGCGAAGCTTGCGCTGCACCTCATCGAAGCGCTGCGGGTCGACATAGGGCTGGGCGGCATCCCATACGGCGAGGAAATGCCGCGCTTCACCGACGCCGTCGGCATACTTGTGACACAGCTCATCCCAGAAGGTGCGGCCGCTCTTCATCCGATGGTCCCAAGGCACATGGTGGAACCAGGCAATGAGGTTCTCCGGACAGGTGTTGATGTCGTTATAGAGACGGCAGAGGGCGTCGGGATACTGTTTCACATTGGCAGAGCCCGACATTGTGCGGTCGAAACCAAGGCCGATGCTGTCGGCACGATGATAGTAGGGAGGCGTCCAGTCGGCTCTTATGCCGGGCCTGGTGTACCAAGGCTCCGGACCGTAGTGGTGACCGCCGGCAAAGATATGATGCAGACCCAGAGGCATCATGTAGCTGACGCAGGCCTCGCGGGAGTCGACCATCACCTTTTGGAGCGAAGAGTAGAAATCTTCGGACTTAGCATTTGCTCCCTTTGGGAATGGGCCGAAAGTCTGCCTGAGCCACTCATCAGCAATCTGCTCTGACGTCAACTCAGGGTTCCACGCCAATCGTCCAAAAGCATACCAGTTGGACTGCGCGAAATGGTGGCCGCACCAGTTGGTGTCGTCGCCGATATTGGCCACACCGGCCATCGCCTTCAGGCTGGACGGTCGGACAAACGAGAAGAACTCTCTCCACATGGGGGCGAGATAGACCAGATGGTTGGCAGCGCCGAGATACTCCTGTGTGATTTGGAACTCCACCATCATGTGCGTCTTCTGCAAGGAGGTGAACAGCGGACTGTATGGCTCACGAGGTTGGAAATCCACGGGACCATTCTTGATCTGGATGATGACATTGTCGGCAAACTGCCCGTCGAGCGGCATGAACTCCAGGCTGGCCTGGTTGGCACGGTCGTTGCTCTGTGGCGCATAGACGAAAGCACGCCACATCACGATGCCATGATGGGGGCGCAGCACATCAGCCAACATATTGGCACCGTCGGCATGCGAGCGACCGAAGTCCTGGGGTCCCGGCTCTCCCTCGGAGTTGGCCTTCACGAGGAAACCGCCGAAGTCAGGAATCATGCGGTATATCTCATTCACCTTGTCACGCCACCAGCCGACGACCTCTTTGTCAAGCGGGTCTGCTGTCTTCAGTCCGCCCAACCTGATAGGGGAAGCGAAGTTGATGGAGAGATAGACGCGGATGCCGTAGGGGCGCAGCATATCGGCAATAGACTTGGCTTTCTGCAGATGCTCAGACGAGAGTGCCTCCGGCTTGGCGTTCACATTGTTGAGCACCGTGCCGTTGATGCCGAGCGACGCATTGGCACGTCCGTACATCTTCATCCGTTCCGGGTCGGGATTCAGGAAGATGCTCCTCCCTGCAAAGCCACGCTCCACAGTGCCATTGGGGTTGTCCCAATGATTCAGTATGCGCAGGTCGTATGCAGGCTGCTCCGTGATGCTGAGCGCGTCACAGGGCTTTCCCATTTGCTGGAGGCGCAGCAGATGATAGGCTCCGTAGAGCAGGCCGGCATCGTTGGTGGCGGCTATCACGGTTTTTCCTTTCTCGCTCTTGATGGTATAACCATCATTAGCCAGTCCCTTCTGCCGTTTCAGCACCACAGGGCCACCTTTCCAGTAGGTTTGCAACTCCGTCATGGCCGTACCTTTCAGGCCTGTGATTTTGGCAGGTGCACCCACAGGCTCAAGGCGGAGCCAAAGACGGCTGCCGTCTTCGCCATAGACAGCACTCCATCCTGTCATAAGCAAGATGAGTGCGGTGATAATGTAATTCTTCATTGTCAAGGTAGTTAAAGTATTGATTGTTGTTTCTCAGATTTCAGCAATTATTGGCGGTATGACAACGGCCAGCGACAACGAGCAATATGTCGCCACAGCCCTCTTTTGCTCAGCGAAACGTACTACTGTCAATTTCGTCGAACCATGCCTTGTTTTTCTTCACTCTATACAAAAGTCCATCATACTCTCCTTTATAGGCCTTGGGCATCGTGTCACCGACGTATGTCTGCTCATAAACCTCCGTCTCAGGATTGCAGATGTTCACCTGTACACGGAACAGGTTGCCTTTCTTAAAGTACAACCGCAACTCGCCACCCTTGCCGTCTGCCATGTCTGCATCGCGGCTGTAAATGAACTCAATGTCGCCTTTCTCGTCATAGAGAAACTCCTCATAAAACTCACGGGCGGCAAAGTTGTATTTCATTGTCACAAACTGCAGGCTCCTCGTAAGCATCGCCTCGCCGGGCTGCCAGTCCTCGTTGTCGTTCACGATGTAATACATCCTCAACTTCTCATGGTGTGGTCCCGTTCCCGGCAGGTTCTGCACGATGTTCAACTCATAGTATTCCGGGAATTCACTCCCCTCCCCTTTCTCTGCCTTTTCATACTCTGCCACCTTCTGCTGCGCCTCCGAATAATGCTTGCGGATAACACTCACAGCGTCTTGTGCCGTTGCCGACAATACACATATCATGGCAGCAATCATTATAAGCCATCGTCTCTTTTCCATAGGATAATATAGTTGATAATTATTGATCTACATGCATGCCACAGACGATAAGTATTGTAGGATACTGATGATTATCATTATCGTGACACGCCAATCTTTGGCAAAGATAAAACTTTTTTCGTGAATCATCGCTATGTCGCCCACTTTTGTTGTATGGAATGCTGATTTTCTGTCCTTTTCTCAGGCATGAGGCATTCCATTTAGCCTGAATATTTCATACTCGTCTTGAATCACTATTTTGGCGAAGAAAAATATTTAACAAATTCGTTTCCCGTGTCAAGGA